>JAYTBL010000882.1:0-7285 GCA_043736975.1 Polyangiaceae bacterium | reverse complement strand
GGCAGCGATGCTCCTCCTCGGTACGATCTCGCCGACGATCTCGCTGGGCTGCGAGCCGTCACGCCTCGGTGAAGCGGGGCCCGAGGCGAGCGAAGATGCGCTCGCCGCGTCGGTGCCGCTCGGCGCGTGGACGCGCCTGCACGTGCGTGCGCATGGCCACCGACGCGTGACCGCCGCCGTCGCGGCCGGCGCGGCGCTGCGCGTGCAGGTCGCGGACCACTGGGGCTACGCCCGCGGCAGGGCACGCCCTGACGTGGCGCTCGACACGATCCTCGAGGACGGCAGGGGCGCGCGGCTCGCCGCGGGGCACAACTCCTCACGCAACGCCAACGGGCTCGAGGTGGACCCCATCGATCTCGTCGCGCCGGCGACCGGCAGCGTCGTCGTCGACCTGCGCGAAGTCGACGGCATCGAGGGCGACTTCGAGCTCCGCCTCGACGCGGCCGACGTCGGCGCGCCAGCGCCCCCGCCTCCGCCTCCGCCTCCGCCCGCTGGACCTCCTGCGGGGCTGGTGGTGCATACCGCGGGCGCCGTCACCTCGGATGCCTCGCCGCGGACGACGTCCGCGTTCCTGCTCGCGGGCGGCGGTCCCGACAACGACAACGCCGTGACCGCGCTGGTCGACGCTGGCGGGCGCGGCGACGCGGTCATCCTGCGAATGGACGACACCGGAGGCGCCTATGCGAGCTACTTCGTCTCGCGGGGCGCGCGCTCCGCGACCGAGCTCGCGTTCGACTCCGTCCACGCGAACGACGAGGTCGTGGGCGCTACGCTGACCGGCCTGCGTGCCCTCGCCGACGACCCCTGGGTCGCGAGCCGGATCGACGCCGCAGAGACGCTGTTCATCGCCGGCGGCAACCAGACGAAGTACGTCGACGTGTGGCGCGGCACCAAGCTCGCGGCGGCGGTCGATCGCCTGGTGGCGCGAGGCGGAACGCTCGGCGGCACGAGCGCCGGCATGCACGCGCTCGCCGGCGTGGTGCACACGCCTCGCGGCACGGGCAACTCGGTCCGATCGGCGGACGCGCTCCTCGATCCCTACATCGCGCAAGGCGAGCTGGGCGGGAGTCTCTCCCTCGACCTCACGGTCGGGCCGTTCATGATTCCGCTGCTTCATGGGTTGGTCACCGACACCCACTGGACGCAGCGCGACCGGCTGGGTCGCTCGCTGGTCTTCCTGGCGCGCACGCTCACCGACGGACTGCGCCCGCTCGGCGCCGTCTCGCTTCTCGCCTGCGACGAAGGCGTCGCGGTCCTGTTCGATGCAACGGGAACGGGCCGCGTCTTCGGAGGCAGCGGCGCGGCGTTCCTCTTCCGACCCGATCAGGCGCCCGACCGCTGCGTGGATGATCGCCCGCTCTCGTGGTCCGGGGGCGTCCCCTACGAGCGCGTCGCGGCCACCCCTGGAGGCAGCGCGACGGTCGTGCTGCCCGCCCCGCGCGGCTCGCTCCGCGCGCAGATCGGTGCGGGCGGCGCACGGTTGCCCTGAGCACGGCGCATCAGATCGCGCAGATCGCAGGCCGCCCATGGCCTCGTTTCCACCTGCCCTACCTGTTGTCCGACAGGGGCATACCTCGTGCTCGCAGGAACCGCATGCCCCTCGAGCTCCGATGAACGCGGCGGCGTGCCACGACGCTCGTCGCGCAGCATCGACGAGGCCAGCGAGCGACGTTCGCACCCGTAGGCTCGTCGAAGAGTACTACGGCAAGATCTGGAAGCTGCTCCGCCGACTCGGCATCGCGGAAGCGGCGGTCGACGATGCCACCCAGGAGGTGTTCGTGATCGCCGCCCGTCGCATCGACACGATCATGGCGGGCAGCGAGCACCCGTTTCTCTACGGCACGGCGGTGCGCGTCGCCGCGGACTACCGCCGGAGGCAGACCTCGCGGCGCGAGATCACCGGACTCGACGTCATCGACCGGGCGCCGCATCCCGGGGAAGATCCCGATGCGGCGCTCGACCGGCATCGCGCGCGAGCGCTGCTCGACGTGGTGATCGCAGAGATGAGCAACGACGTGCGCGACTGCTTCGTCCTTCACGAGCTGGAAGGGCTGGAGATGAAGCTGATCGCGTCGATGCTCGCGATTCCGCAGGGGACGGTCGCGTCACGCTTGCGGCGCGCGCGGGAGGAGTTCTCGGCGAGCGCCCGACGCTTGCGGATCCGCATGGGCGTGCCCCCGACCGAAGCAGGACGGAGGAGCGGCCGGTGAGTACCGGCAGCGGGCGCAGCGTCGCTCGACCTGGTAACGTCTCACCGACGTCGCACGCTCGACCGAAAGGTCGTTCGCAGCCCCTGAGCTCCTCGGTCGTTGCTAGCCATCGCGGTGACATCAACGTCCCCGAGGAAGAGCGCCATGGAACTGCCCCGCTTGTCGATCCCTGCATTCTTGCTCGGCACCTCGCTCACGCTCGCCGCGGGAGCGTGCAGCAGCGGCAGCGCGGCGCCCGCGCCCGCAGACCTCGGTGACGCCGCGCTGACGCCGACGAACCCCGGCGCCCCGGACGGCGGCACCGACGGCTCGGTCAGCGGAGATTGCTCGGCAAAGCTGCTGGCGAGTCCCGAGGATCTCTCGGCCAAAGGACCGTGGGCGGTCGGCGCGAAGCACGTCACCGTGGGGTCGCTCTCGGTCGAGGTCTGGTATCCCGCCGACGCGGCCGCAGCCGCAGGCAAATCCAAGCTGCAATACGACATTCGCCAGGATCTTCCACCCGACCAGGCCGCAAAGATCTCCGATAGCGCCAACCCCTATCAGCCCTGCAACGACTGCTTTCGTGATCTCCCCATCGACGAGTCGCACGGGCCCTACCCGCTCGTCGTCTTCATTCACGGCACGGCCGGGTTCAAGACCCAGAACCTCGACAACATGGTCCACTGGGCGAGCCGCGGTTTCGTGGTCATGGCCGCGAACCATCCCGGGCTCAGCATCGGCTCCTTCGTGGGAGGCGCGGGGGGCGCCCAGGATCTGACCGGCGACGCGCAGGCCGAGATCGCCGCCATGAGCGGGGCGCAGGGTGATCTCGCGATGTTCGCGGGGCGCGTCGACGCGACGCGCATCGGCCTCGCCGGTCACAGCGCCGGAGGCAACGGTGTCGCGCAGATGGGCGACCTCCCCGGCGTCCGTGTGATCGTCGAGCTGTCCTCGGGCAACGCCCCGGCAGGCGCGAACGTCCGCTCCACGCTCTTCGTCTCGGGGCAGGCGGACGGCGTCGTCTCCTTCGCCAACGTCCAGCGCGGCTACGATAGCGCGAAGGAGGCGAAGCGCCTGGTGGGCATCGAAGGGGTGGGCCACACCGGCGTGACCTCGCTGTGCGGCATAAAGAACGCGAAGGGCGAGAGCCTGGTGACGGTCGCCAAGGACACTGGCGTGCTGAGCGGTCCGCTCGGCGCGTTCGCGGGGACGCTCTTCGACTGCGACAAGAACACGACCCCCCAGGCCGAGGCCATCCCGATCGTGAACTTCGCCACCGCCGGCGCGCTCGAGGAGACGCTCCAGTGCCGCGCCTCGGCGGCGGGGCCGCTGGCGGCGATCAAGACGAAGTTTCCGAAGGTCGCCACGTACGCCGCCAAGCCCTGACCGCCTGGTACCCGCCCTCGTAAGGATCGCGGGAGTGCCCGGAGCCGAGCCGCAGGTGGCGGCAAACGTGCGATGTGCGCCCAGCTTCCGCCCGCTGCTCGAGTGAGCCTCAGCGCGCCGCCGACTGCGTCGCTCAGAATCGCGCCGGGAGCGGGGCCCAGGTGAAGCCTGCGTAGATCGTGGCCTGCGTGAGCTGATTGAAGCGGATCGCGTTGTCGAAATCTTGCGAGCCGAAGCGCAGACCGCCGTCGACAAAGACGGTGGGGCCGAGGCCGTAGCGGACGCCGGTGTCGGCTTGGACGATCGAGTACTTCGCGATCGAACGCGGCGTGTTGAAGACGCGGCCCCCGGAGAGCTGCCCGCGGAGTGTCGTGCGCCCGACGGTGTAGTTCACTGCAGAGATCCCCAGCGCGCGCTGCTCGAACTCGCCAGAGAAGAGGTCGATCCACGGCGCGGCCTTCGCTACCAGACCGATCTGCAGGCGGTTGCCGCGCCCCGCCGGGCCGCCCGCGGGCGCCGCGCCGGGCGCGAGCCGAAAGAACGGGTAGCTGTCGTAGAGGAGGCCCGCCGACGCCTGACCGAAGAACCCGAAGCCGCTGACGTTGTCGCCGCCGACGATACCGCCGCCCGCGAGCTCCGTCGACAGGTTGCGCGACCACCAGTGCCGCCACGACTGCGTCGCCTCCGCGCGGTAGATGATGGCGCCGGTGCGGTCACCCTCGAACTCGGTGGTGATGCGGCCCGCGCCCACGGTGGTGAGGAAGCGGTCGTCCTTGGTCGCGGCGACGTCGAGCGCGAGGCTCGCGCCCGGGCCCGACGTGAACGCGATGACGCCGCGTGACTCGCTGTCGGCACCGCCGAACGCGTTGTAGACGAAGCCCGGGATGAGCGCGACATGGCGCGTCAGCTTGATGGGCAAGAAGAACTGCGTCTGGAGGAAGAGCAGCGTGAAGCGGGCCGCGATCGTGGACGGGATGATCGGGTTGGGGTCGGCGGGCGGCCCCTCCCCGTTCCACGGCGCCTGCACGAGGATCGACGTGGTGGTGATGGGGCCGTAGGCCGCGAACTGATAGAGCGAGAGGCGGTAGCGAGGCCGCTGCACCTCGATGCCCACGCCGCCGTTGTGGAGGGCGGAGAGCGGATCGTTGTTCGGGTCGGTGAGGTTGAGCGTCGCAGGGCTGACGACGCGGGGGTCGACGGTCGGCCGGCTGAACGTGTGCGTGAGCACGAACCGCGGCTGGTAGATCGCGACGATGTGGTTCTGGCCGCTCTTCCAGATGAAGTCGTACCGGAGCAGCGGATTCAGCTCGGTTTCTTCGGCGGTGACGTCGTTGCCGGTGCGGACGCGCTGCTCGACGCGCGCCTGTACGTACGCCTGCTGCGCCACGTCCATGGGAACGGGTAGGAACGGCAACATCGCAGGGCGCCAACATATACGAACCTGCTGGCGCCTGTTCAGCCTTCTGGCCGGGGCGTAAGATGGTGCGATGGGTCTGTTCAAACAGCTCGCGAAGGATGCGTACGGCGTCGCCCTCACGCGCAACGGTCCGGCCCCCACGACCGACTGGAAGCCGAGCGCGAAGGACGCCGTCACCGCGGCCCTCGTCCAGGACGGGTACGCCGTCCTCGCGCTGAGCCGCCTGCGCGACGCCTCACGCCGCTGGCACGTGCCGGGCGCGAACCGCGTGCTCCGCCTCTGCCAGACCGCGATCTACGCGATCGAGATCGGCAATCAGGTCACGCTCGGTGAGGGCGTGAACTTCGCGCACACGCTCGGCATCGTGATCGGTGGAGACTCGAAGATCGGCGCGCGCGTCAAGTTCCTGGGGAACAACACCATCGGCACCGCGAAGGACAACGGTTACCCCGTCATCGAGGACGACGTGGTCATCGGATGCGGCGCGCGCGTGCTCGGCCCGGTGCGCGTCGGCAAAGGCGCGCTGATCGGCGCGAACGCCGTGGTCGTGAGCGACGTGCCCGCGGGCGCCGTGGTCGCGGGCATCCCGGCAAAGGTCATCAAGTACCTCGACGGCCGCCCGCTCAACGGCGTGAACGGCAAGCACGCGAAGGCGTAGCGGGCTCAGTCCATCATCGAGGCGCGGCGCTGGCGCGGCGTCAGCTGATCGCGGATCTGGCGCATCGTCTCTCGGTTCGCCATGAACTCGGGGAAGACCTGGTGCGGGGTCGTACTCGAGAAGGAGAACGTCATCGAGTAGCGATCGACTTGCGACGGCGGCATCGCGCGGTGGAAGAGGCGACACGTGTCGACGAAGACCGTCGAGAGGCGCGGGCCGAGCGCCTGCAGCCAATCCGCCTCTGGGAGCGCGGGGCTCATCACCGCATCGGGCACGAAGCCCGACCAGTAGCCGAGGCTCGACACCGCGCGGCGCGTGAGCGGGCGATCGAGGTAATTGAACGGGCCACAGGTCGGATCGACGTCGCTCAGATACGTGATGATCTTCATCATCCGCCGATCCTCGACGTCGATGTGCCACTGCCGCACGTCGAGCGCGCGACCGTCGGGCCTCTCGCGCTTCACCTCGACGCCGAGGAAGTGCACCGGCAGCCCGATGTAGCACTCCGCGAGATCCAGATTCTCGTCGCACATGCCCCACTTGTAGAGCGCGGGGTCGCTCGCGAGCTCCTGCGGCGAGATCCGCACGCACGACTTGTCGCTCGTCTCCTTCTTGAGCCGCTCCACGAAGTCGCCCGCGATATCGAGGACCTCCTTGGGGATGAAGGAGGTGCCGTCGCGTCGCGCGATCCAGTCCTGACGGAGATCCTTCAGCACCGAGAAGCGCGTCTCGTCGAGCCACGGGAGCTGCGCCGCGTGGCGGCCGAGCGCCGCGAAGTACCGCGTGTCCGCGACCTGCTTCACCACCGGCGTACGCAGCAGTACGCGCTTCGCCTTGCCACGTGCACGCGTCGCCAGAGCAATTGCGCTTTGAACGTCCATCGGAAGGTAACCTCGATCGAAAAGTATAGTCGCGCCCGGAGCGCGCTCAACCCGCAACGAGCACGATTTTCGTGACCTCGGGGCGCACGCCCACGCGCGAGGGTGGGCCGGTGACCCCGAAGCCACGGTTCACCCACAGCACCGAGCCGCGCTTCTCGTAGCGGCCCGCGACGTACTTCCGGGCGATGCGCCCTACGGTCGCCGCGAAGTCGAACTGGAAGCCGTGGGTGTGGCCGCTGAGCTGCAGCGCCACCGAGCCGGCGGACTCGTCGAACTGCTGCGGCTGATGCGCGAGGAGGATGCGGGGGCCGCTCCGCGAGGCTGCGGCGAGCGTACCGGCGAGATCGGGGCCGCGGCCGCCCATGCGCACCGCGCTGTAGTCGTCGAGTCCGATGAGCACGAAGCCGCCTCCGTCACCGGAACGGAGGACGCGGCTCTCGTTCACGAGGACGTCGATCTTCGCCGCCGTCAGCGCCGCGCGTACGGCGTCGGCATCGGAGTGGTACTCGTGGTTGCCGAGGATCCCGACGATCCCGTCTCGCGGCGCGAGCCGCGCGATGCGCGCGGCAGCCATGGGGGCGAGCCGGGCGTCGAAGTCGACGAGGTCACCGGTGACGACCAAGAGATCGGGCCGCGCGCGCGTGACGAGCTCGAGGCCGCGCGCGAGATCCCCTTCGCCCACAAAGGTGCCCACGTGAAGATCCGAGATCTGCGCGATGGAATAGCCCTCGAGGGCCCGCGGCAAGCCGGGAAT
>JAYTBL010000881.1:0-2925 GCA_043736975.1 Polyangiaceae bacterium | reverse complement strand
CGGGGGCGAGAGCGTCAATGGCATTCACTGCCTGGGGCTGGTGCGCGGTCAGGCGTCGATGCTGCGCGCGCTCTCGGCCCCGCCCGGGACCCACTTCTACGGTCATCCTCACCCGCGTGGCTTCCTCGCCGACCAGATGATCGCCGCCTCGGCGTTCGATGCGAAGACGGCGATCGCGCCGCTGCGGATCACGTTCGCCAGGCCGCTGCCCAGGGCGCTCGCGACCTACGAGGACTTCGAGCGCGTCTCGCTGAAGGGACACGCCGCGATGGCCCTCGCGGAGCTCGGTGACGCCACGGCCGCGCCGGCGATCCGCGAGATGCTGGTGGCGCTCGAGACGCTCCGCCTCGGCTCCACCTGGCGCGACACGCTCCAGGCGCTGGTCGCGCTCGATCGCACGATCGCCGCCGCCTACGCGATCGATCTCGTGGAGCGCATGGCCGAGGGCCGGGCGACGCGACCGAGCGCCCACGATCTCGAGGTGGTGCTCGACGCGCTGGACGCGAAGGACGCCGCGCGGGCCCTCCCCGCGCTGACGCGCCTCGGAACCACCGGACACGACGGCTGCCTCGCGGTGGGCGCGCGCCTCCGCCTGGGCGACGAGGCGCTCGCGAAGGTCGTGCGTCCCGATCTCGCGGGATCGCTGAACACCAACCTGGGCGCGACCTGCTACTCGCAGATCGTCGCCGCGCTCGCGCCCGGGCGCTCCATGAGCGAGCTGCCTATCCTCCTCCATCGTGCGCGCTGGGAGGCGATCGCCGAGCTCGCGATGGTGGTGCGCGCGCGCGGCGCGGCGGGCGCGCGCGACCGCGCGACGCTCACGACCCGGATCCGCGCCACGCTCGCGCGCCCCCATCAGGGCCTGCGCGATCACGATGCGACGTACCGCCTCGGAGCGCTGGCCACGCTCGGCGACGAGGCCGCGCTGCGCGGTCTCCACGCCGTGATCGACGCGCCCCAGGATGACAGCGATCGACCGTGGGTCGCCGCCGTGTACGCGCTGCGTGCCGCCCTGCCCGAAGCGCAGGTCCACGCGCAACGGCTGCTCGAGACGGGCGCGCGGCGCGCGGTGTCGAACGGAGAGGTCGACGCGCTGACCAGCGGGGTCGGAGGATCGTGGCCGGCGAAGCTGGTGCGTGAGCTCGCCCGGCAGCAGAGCCCGCTGGCCGCGCTGGGGCTCCTGCAGCGCGATCACCATGCGCGCGAGGCGGCGATGTTCGCGGTGTCGCGGAGCAAGCCGCAGGGCGCGTGCGAGCTGGTAGCGAACGCCGCTCGCCTCGCGAGCGAGCCCGAGGTGGTGGACAGCGCGTTCTGGGCGCTCACCGCGCTCGGCACGCAGTGCCAGGCCGCGATGGCCCGCCTGGCACGCGATCGCGCGCAGCAAGGTCACGTCCGAGGCATGGCCATCGAGCACCTCGCGATGATCCGCGCGCCCGAGGCCGAGAGCCTCGCCGCGAGCTGGGAGACCGAGGGCCCGCGATCGAGCACCGAGCAAGCGAGCTTGCATCGCGCGCGCATCGTCCTTGCTTCGCCGGAGTGAGGCGTCCGGGCTACGGCTCGCAGGCGGCGCCGCACGCGCTCGCGACGCACGTGTCGAGCGCCTGAAGCGCGAGCGCGCCTCCAGAGCCCACGTCATAGCAGCGGTCGCGGCAGTCGGGATCGCCTGCGCACGAGGCATCGCAGGTCTCGAGCGCCGAGCATGCCGCGTTCGCGCTGCACGCGAGCGACTCCGCGCAGCAGCTCGCGTCGATGCAGGTCTCGCAGGCGGTGGTCGCGGCGCCGCGACCGCACTGGCCCCCCGACGGAAGCGGCGCGACGATGACGCCGCTGCCGCCGCCGCAGTAGCGAGCGCTGGTGCGATTGCAGGACGTCAGGCTATCGACGCAGCGCCCCGCGACGCACGACGCCGCGAGCCAGCTCTGCGAGCCGGTCCCGCAATCACAGCAGGTGGAGACGCAATCGGCAGGCACCGTGCACAGGTCACCGGCGGCGCGCCTGCCGGCGAGCAGCGAGGACGTCGCCGGGCAAAGGCGCTGCGCCGACTGGTCCGTGGCATCGTTGCTCGTGCTCGAGCTCGTCCCGCCAGCCATGGCTCCGCCGCCGCTGGCGTACACGCCGTCGGTGCGGTTCCACGGCTCGCCGGGGGAAAGACCACAACCGACCGCGAGGAGCAGGGCAGCCCCGATCGTGACGGCGATGAATCCCGGCGTTCTCATGAGGACCAGGGTTTGGGCCTAGCGGGTGGAGCGCGGGCTGTCGAGCGGTGACTCACATCGCCTTCGAGAGCGCCGCCACGAGGTCCACGTGCGCGCGAACGCGCGCGGCCTCGTCGGCCATCTGCGAGGAGCTCTCGAGCACGATCTCGGGCACGCCACGCTCCTCGGAATAGGCGATGGAAGCCTGCTTCCGCAGCGCGAGCGCCCCTAGCTTCCACACCGCGCGCATCGCTGGCGTGGAGGGCGACAGGCCCGGCGGACGGAGCCGCAGACCAAAATAGTCTCTCGTCGCGAGCGCCGTCCCGCCCGCACCGAGCGCGGCGCAGAGCGCATGCGCCAACGCGGTCTCGACGAACCGGTTCGCGAACATGAACGTGCCGGTCTGCGGGCCCTCGTGGAGAGAGAGCACGAAGTCCGGTCGCTCGCGCGCGAAGACGTCGCGCACCGCGCGTGCTTCGGGGGTCGCGAAGCGGACGAAGTCGCGATTGATGTCGTGGCCTCCGCCGTTGCCGCGTGTGCCCTTCGCCGCCCCCACGGGATTGACCGGCGTGATCACCACCAGACGAACCCGCTCCGAGCTCCAGGCCTCGAGGATCGACGGCACCGCCAGCAGGCCGGCAGGCTCGTCGCCGTGGACGCCGGCCAGCACCAGCAGCGTCTTGGCCGCGAGCGCCCGCGAACGCACCGAGAGGACGGGGTGCGCGCGCGC
>JAYTBL010000880.1:0-2927 GCA_043736975.1 Polyangiaceae bacterium | reverse complement strand
GCGAAGAAGATGGTGGAGAAGGAGCGCCCCGAGGTCTTCGACATCCTCGAGGAAGTGGTCTCCGAGCACCCGGTTCTCCTGAACCGCGCGCCGACCCTCCACCGCCTCGGCATCCAGGCGTTCGAGCCCGTCCTCATCGAGGGCAAGGCGATCCAGCTGCACCCGCTCGTCTGCGCGGCGTTCAACGCCGATTTCGACGGCGACCAGATGGCCGTCCACGTGCCGCTCTCCGTCGAGGCGCAGATGGAAGCGCGCGTGCTCATGATGAGCACGAACAACATCCTCTCGCCCGCCAACGGCAAGCCGATCATCAACCCGACGCAGGACATCGTCCTCGGGCTCTACTACGCCACCCGCGAGCGCAAGTTCGCGAAGGGCTACTACCGTGAGGGAACGCTCACGGTCTCGGGCAAGGGCACTGCCATCAAGCTCGAAGGCTACCTCAAGGGCGTCTACTCCTCGCCCGAGGAGGTCCGGATGGCCTTCGACAACGAGGAGGTCACGACGCACACGGGCATCCGCGTCCGCGTCATCGACCCCGGCACCGGCAAGCGCATCGTCGTCAACACGACGGTCGGTCGCTGCCTCATCTCCGAGATCCTCCCGGACGGCCTGCCGTTCGAGCTGATCAACAAGACCCTCGACAAGAAGGCGCTCTCGCACCTGATCGATGCCTGCTACCGCATGCACCGCAACAAGGCCACCGTCCTCCTCGCGGACCGTCTGCGCTCGCTCGGCTACGAGCACGCGACGCGCGCCGGCGTCTCGATCTGCATGGACCACATGGTCATCCCGGACGCGAAGCACGTGCTCCTCAACGAGGCGCAGGGCGAGGTCCAGCAGGTCGTCGATCAGTACCAGGAAGGTCTGATCACGGACGGCGAGCGCTACAACAAGATCGTCGACATCTGGGCAGGCGTGGCCGACAAGGTCACCGCCGAGATGATGCTCGTCATCGGCAAAGAGAAGGTCACCGACCCCGAGACGGGCAAGGAGCAGATCGAGCCGAGCTTCAACCCGATCTACATCATGGCGGACTCGGGCGCCCGCGGCTCGACCCAGCAGATCCGGCAGCTCGCCGCGATGCGCGGTCTCATGGCCAAGCCCTCGGGCGAGATCATCGAGACCCCCATCACCGCGAACTTCCGCGAGGGTCTGACCGTTCTCCAGTACTTCATCTCGACCCACGGAGCTCGTAAGGGCCTCGCGGACACCGCGCTGAAGACGGCGAACTCCGGTTACCTCACGCGCCGTCTCGTCGACGTCGCCCAAGACGCCGTCATCTCCGAGTTCGATTGCGGCACCCTCGACGGCATTCGCGTGGCGAAGCTCGAGGACGCAGGCGAAGTCATCCAGCCCCTCGGCGACCGCATCCTCGGCCGCGTGACCCTCGAAGACGTCGTCGACCCGCTCACGGGTGAAGTCATCGTCGTCGCGAACACGGAGCTCGAAGAGGACCTCGTCACGAAGATCGAGGACGCGGGCATCGAAGAGATTGTCATCCGCTCGGTGCTCACGTGTCAGACCCGTCGTGGTGTCTGCGCGAAGTGCTACGGACGCGACCTCGCACGTGGCTACAAGGTCAACATCGGCGAGGCGATCGGAATCATCGCCAGCCAGTCGATCGGTGAGCCCGGTACTCAGCTCACGATGCGCACGTTCCACATCGGTGGAGCGGCAGCGCGCGGCAAGATCGAGCAGAGCTCGATCGAGGCGCGCACCGAAGGTCTCGTCCGCATCCGCGGCGCGAACCTCGCGGTTCGTCGCGACGGCACCGTCACCATCATGAACCGCCACGGCGAGCTCGTCGTCGTGGACGACAGCGGCCGCGAGCGCGAGCATCACCGGCTGATCTACGGCGCCGTCCTCAAGTGCGTCGAGGGTCAGAAGGTCAAAGCGGGCGACCTCCTCGCCGAGTGGGACGCCTTCGCGAACGTCATCCTCACCGAGGTCGGCGGCGTCGCGAAGTTCGGCGACATCGTCGAAGGCGTCACGATGATCGAGAAGCTCGACGAGGTCACCGGCCTCTCGCGCAAGGTGATCATCGAGTCCCGCGCTGCGGATCTCCGCCCGCGCGTCTCGCTCAAGCACCCCGAGTCCGGCGAGACCCTCCGTCTGCCGAACTCGACGCTCGAGGCGCGTTACCTCCTCCCGGTCGGCGCGAACATCGTCGTCCAGGACGGCGACTTGCTCGAGCCGGGCGACGTCATCTCCAAGATCCCGCGCGAGAGCACGAAGACCCAGGACATCACCGGTGGTCTGCCGCGCGTCGCCGAGCTCTTCGAGGCCCGCAAGCCGAAGGACCACGCGATCATCGCGGAGATCGACGGCGAGGTCTCCTTCGGCAAGGACACCAAGGGCAAGCGCAAGGTCGTCATCACGCCGTTCGGCCATGACGGCGCGGCGCTCACCGACCAGTCCCGCGAGTACCTCATCCCCAAGGGCAAGCACATCCACGTCCAGCCTGGTGACCGCGTTCGCGCGGGCGAGCCGCTGCAGGACGGGCCGGCGAACCCGCACGACATCCTTCGCGTCAAGGGCGAGAAGGAGCTCGCGGCGTACCTCGTCAACGAGATCCAGCAGGTCTATCGCCTGCAGGGCGTCGCCATCAACGACAAGCACATCGAGGTCATCGTTCGTCAGATGCTGCGCCGCGTGCGCATCAAGGACGTGGGAGACACCTCGTTCCTGGTCGACGAGAACGTCGAGAAGCACATCTTCGAGAAGGAGAACGCACGGGTCATCGAGCGCGGCGGCAAGCCGGGCATCGCCGAGCCGCTGCTCCTCGGCATCACGAAGGCGTCGCTCTCGACCGAGTCGTTCATCAGCGCGTCGTCCTTCCAGGAGACCACCAAGGTGCTGACCGAGGCCGCGATCAACGGCAAGACGGACACCCTGCGCGGCCTCAAGGAGAACGTCATCATGGG
>JAYTBL010000879.1:0-2927 GCA_043736975.1 Polyangiaceae bacterium | reverse complement strand
GGAGCGGGTTCGTGATCTCGCCGAACGTGCCGTTGTCGCAGAGGTCGTCATCGCCCTTGGCGAGCACGCCGGAGGTGAAGATGGTCGAGGCGCCGCCGTCCTTCACCACCAGCTCGATCCACATCTGGCGCGCAAAGGCGAAGCCCGTGGGCAGGTTGTGCCCGGTGCGGTTGTCGATGGCGAGCTTGAGCGTGAGGTTGTTGTTGTCCGCCTTCACCGTGTCGAGCGTGAGCCCGGCGGCGCTGGCGAGGAGCGCGGCGCGCTTCGCCTTCTGCGGATCACGCTTGGCGACGGTGTCGAGCGGGTAGTCGACGCCCACGAAGCCGTGATCATGGACCTGCCGGTCGGGCGGCGTGTAGTCGACAGTGAAGGGCACGACCGCGCCGTCCGCGGCCTGCTTGACCCCGGGCATGACCGGCATGTGGCAGGAGACGCAGTTGCCGGTGCCGCCGCCGCGCTGGTACTCGCGGTACTCGTCGAACGTGGTCTGGAGAACGAGGTCGACGCCCTTCACGATCTTGCCGTCGCTGTTGCGGTCGAGGTTCACGTTATGGCACGTGGCGCATAGCTTCTCCGGCGACTCGTAGAGCGGGCTCTTGCTGCTGCGGTGGTACGAGTTGCCGACCGGGCCGTCGAGCCGCGCGAAGTAGCGCTCGCCTTTGACGAGCTCGTCCTGGTAGGCCTTCGCGCTGCCGCCAGCGCCCGGCGTCACGGGCTCGTTGAGCTGATGGCAGGCGACGCACTCGATGCCCTCGAGCCCGCGGTTGCTCTTGAGCGGGAGGAGGTCGCCGTCGGTCACGGCGGCGACGGCCGGTCCGTGGCAGTTGATGCACATGCGCCGCGGATCGGGGGTGGCCGCGCCGACCAACGAGTGCCGCATGTCGATGTTGTTCTGGACGATGGTGAGCGGGCTGGTGAGCGCGTGCGCGTGCATCGAGTCCGCCCAGGTCGCGTAGATCGCCTTGTGGCAGCTCTTGCAGTCCTCGGAGGGCTTGTAGACCGCGAGCGGCCCCTCGTCGGCGAGCGTGGCGGGCATCACCTTGCGATGGAAGTCGAACGCGCCGAGCACGTGGCCGAACAGCGCGAAGAGGAAGAGGAACGCCAGCGGCACGTGGACCACGCGCCAGAACTGGAGGCTCCTGGTGAAGCCTTGCTGCGCCGCGGGGCGTGCGAGCGCGCGGCGACGGCTCGCGGCGATCTGGACGAGATCGTCCATCAGCGCGCGATCCTCGGGCGAGAGCGCGGTCGCCATCTGGTGGAGCTCGTGTTGCGGAACGTCGCGCGCGAGCAGCGCGTCCTTGACCCGCGCCAGCTCGGGGGAGCGGCCGGCGGTGAGCTTCTCGATCTCGAGCGTCTGCTCCTCGGCGCGCTTGAGCGCGCCCTCCTTGGAGTAGTTGAGCGTCTCCTTCGCCGCCTTGGGCGGCACGATCACGTAGGCGAGGCGCCAGAAGATGCCCGACCCCGCGATCACCGCGAAGAGGAGGAAGAGCAGCTTGCCGCTGGTGAACGAGGCGCTGAGCAGCCCCGAGCCAGCGTGCAGCACCGCCGCCACCACCGCCAAGAGGCCGAAGTATACGTGGGCCCAGAGCCACGTCATCATCGTCGCCCCGGTGACGTTGCGCCGCTTCCGCGCCGAGTACCACATCGTCAGGATGACGAACAAGAGCGAGAGCAGCCCCATCAGGATGCCGGTCGCGGTGTAGCCGCGCATGTTCGGGCCGAAGCGCAGGTCGTCGAGCTGCGAGAGGAAGCCGGTCGCGAAGACGAGCGTGAGCAGCGTGAGGATCAGCGCGATCGCGCCGCCCAGGATGGCCCACGGCCACTGGCGCTCGAAGAAGACAACGGGGCGTTCCAGGCGAGGCTTGTTCACGCCGCGCTCAACGACCCTGATGCGGGAACGTCATGTTCTGCGTCTCGAGCGACTTCATGGGATCGATGCGGAACATCGCGCCCACCGGGCACGCCGTGACGCAAGCGTAGTCCGGATAGCCGGCGCAGAGGTCGCACTTCACGGCGATGCGCGCGGTGCCGGGCTTCAGCTCGTCCAGCGCCTCGCGCCGCGCCTTGAGGCCGAGGACGCCCAGAAGCTTCACCAGGAAGCTCTCCTGCGGCGGTGAGACGGCATGCATGCGGATGTTGCCGTAGGGGCAGCGCTCGGCGCAGGCGCCGCAGCCGATGCAGTTGTCCTCGACGATGGTTATTTCGCCGCTGGGGAGGCGGACGATCCCGTTCACGCTGCACAGCAGGCAGACAGGGTCCTCGCAGTGGCGGCACGCGGTGGGGAAGAGGAAGGTATCGACCTGGAGGCCCTGGAGGTCGAGGCGGCTGTACTTGTGACGGCGCCCGCAGGCGTCCACGCAATTCTTGCAGTTTACACACTTCGTCTGATCGACGACCAGCACCTCGTTGCCGGAGGCGAGGCCCTTCTCGATTAGGACCTCCGCCGACATGGCGAGCGCGGTGCCCGGCTTGCGGCCGCCGGCGGCGGGCGCGGGCATGAAGGTGTTGTCGCGCGCGACGCGCTCCGCGGTCTGGGAGCCGCCCTCGAGGACCTGGCGCGCCTGCGGGTAACGGCCGAGCACCTGGAAGAGGTGCGCTCCCGGAATGCGAATGAGCTCCGAGCGTGTGGTGGCGCTGACCGAGAACGGCGACTGCTTCTCTCCCATCAAGAGGCCAGTGAGCCCGAAGAGATCGCCCTCGCGGAAGTACACCAGCGCGCGCTCGGCCTGCCCCGGCACCTTGCGGCTGACGCGCAGGAAGCCGGTCTTCACGACGTAGGCGTCGGTCGGCTGTGCGCCCTCGCGCAGGACGGTCTCGCCGCTCTTCAGCGTGCGCAGCTCCGCCTTGTCGAGCAGCTCGGTGATGGCCTGCTCGGGCAGCGCGCTGAGCACGGTGGGCGTGCGCGCGTAGGTCCAGAGCGCGCGGCG
>JAYTBL010000878.1:0-7307 GCA_043736975.1 Polyangiaceae bacterium | reverse complement strand
GTCGCAGCGGGGGAAGCTCGATGCGGGCGACGGCGAGCCGGTGAAAGAGATCATCGCGAAAGCGGCCCGCCTGCACCTCGCGATCGAGATCGCGACGGGTCGCGGCGAGCATTCGTACGTCGAACCGCCTGGCTTTCGTCCCGCCCAGGCGTCGGAACTCCATGCGGTCGAAGGCGCGCAGGAGCTTCGATTGAAGAGGGAGATCGAGGTCGCCGATCTCATCGACCAAGAGCGTCCCTCCGTCGGCCTGCTCGAAGACCCCCGCCCGCGCCGTGACCGCGCCCGTGAACGCGCCGCGCTCGTATCCGAAGAGCTCCGACTCCATGAGATTCGCGGGCACGGTCGTGCAGTCGAAGACCACGAACGGCCGATCGCGCCGCGGCCCCTCCTCGTGCAGCGACTCCGCGAGGACCTCCTTGCCCGTCCCGGTCTCGCCTTCGATGAGGACCGGGACGCGGCTCGCGGCGAGCTTGCCGCAGAGCGGGTAGAGGCGGCGCATCTCGCGGCTCGCCCCGATCGTTCGCCCGAATCGCATCGCTTCCGCGACGACGTGCGCCTTCGCTCGCTCGTCGTGCTCGACCGCGAGCCGCGTGGCGCCGAGCGTGATCTGCTCACCGCCCTCGAGCACCGCCCCGAGGACCAAGAGCTTGCCGACGCGCGTGCCGTTGGTCGATTCCAGGTCGAGCACCCGTGCCCTCCCTTCGACGAGCTCGAACGCGACGTGGCGACGCGACACCCGTTCGTCGGTGAGCTGGAGCTCGCAGGCCGGGCTCCGACCTGCAAAGAGTCGTCCAGCGTGGCCGTCGTCGAGGGTGACGGACTTTCCTACGTCCGGCCCCTCGACGACGCGAATCGTCAGCGTGCCGCGGTAGGCCGCCGAGCCCTGGCGCCGGCCATCGCCCAGCGTACCAAGGGTTTCTTCGGGCGGCCGCTCGACCATCACGCTTCATCCTAACGCTCCCAGCCGGTGGCGAGCTCACAATTCGTGGTACGCTGGCGCTCCGTCAGGTGGTGCGCCGAAGTACATCGATGGCCCGCGTCGGAACGCTCGTGGTCGCCGCGCTCCTGCTCGGTGCGTGCACGTTCCTCACCAGCTACCAAGGGCTCGAAGGGGGGCGCTGCGCGCTCGTGAAGGCGCCGGCGCCGCCGGCGGCCGCGACCGAAGGCGCGCCGCTGGGACCGCTCGTGACGGCGATGAGCTCACTCGCGGTCGTTGGCGGACCGAACGTGCCAGCGCCAGCGGGTCTCGACCTCGACGAGCAGTGCACGTGCCCCGGTCCCGCCTCGTGCTCGACGTCTCCCGACCGCACCACGTGTGACGACGGCGGCGGCATCGACAATGGGTTGGGCGGTATCTTTGCCAAGTTGAAAGACAACGGATTTCCGTTGGCCGACGACTTGCTCCAGAAGGGGCTCGCGGCTGGCCTCTTCGGAGTTCTCTTCCGGATCGGCGGCTACTCGGGCAAGCCCGACGACCCGCAGGTCGTCGTCGAGATGCTCAACGCCGTCGCCGCCAACGAGGGCGGGGGCGGTGTTCCGAAGTTCGATGGTACCGACCAGTGGACTCTCGATTCTGCGAGCTTCGTCAATGGACGGACCGTCGCCCTGACCCTCGACGCCTACGTGACCCGCGGCGTCCTCGTCGCGCACTTCCTGAAGCTGATTCCCAAGCTTCGCATCAATCCGTCTCCGTCGACGACACTCCTGCTGGACCTCGAGCTCGACGACGTGACGCTCATGGGCGAGATTGCTCCGGTGGGCACGGGGGGCGCCACCCTGAAGAATGCACAGCTCCTGGGCCGCTCCCCGGTCTCGTCGTGGCTCCTGCAAGTTCAGCGCGCCGGGCAATGCGCTTCCAGCGACGCGTTCCTCGCGTTCCGGAAGGAGCTCTGCGACCTGCGTGACCTCGCCGGGCGCTCCGCCCTGGACAATACGGATGCCCCGTGCGCCGCGATCTCGGTTGCCATCGGCTTCGCGTCCGTGGCTGCATCGACTGCGTCGGAGCGAGCAGCCATCGAGTCGCCTTCCGCGTGCGGTGGCGAGCTCGACGGCGGGATTGAATGCCCATGAGGCGCTTGCCTTCCGCATGCGCAGTCCTCTTCGTGCTCGCGGCGTCCTCCACCGCTGTCCCGGTGCGCGCGGATCAGCCGGGGCCGTCGAGCGGGAAAAATGCTGCCGCCGAAGAGCTCTTCGCGCAGGGTCGCGCCCTCCTCGACGCAGGGCGATTTGGAGAGGCCTGCGCCAAGCTCGCCGAGAGCGAGCGTCTCGATCCCGCCGCGGGGACGTTGCTGAATCTCGCCGATTGCTTCGAGAAGAACGGGCAGACGGCGAGCGCGTGGGCAACGTTCAAGGACGCCGAGCGCGCGGCGGCGGCACGGCAACGACCCGATTGGGAGCGACTCGCGGGAAAGCGCGCGAAGGCGCTGGAACCGAAGCTGTCGCGCATCACCCTGACGGTCCCCGACGCCGCCCGCGTTTCTGGCCTCGCCGTCTCGCTGAACGCAGTGCACGTCGAGGCGGCCGCGTTCGACACGGCCATCCCGGTCGATCCGGGGGCTGTGGTCGTCTCTGCGAGCGCGCCCGGGCGCCAGCCGTGGGCTGCGCAGGTCGACGTCCGCGCCGACGGCGACAAGGTGGCGATCACCATCCCCGCCTTGGCCGTCGAGCCGAGCACGCCGCGGATCGCGCCTGCAACCCCTTCGGCCTCGGGACGCCTGCCCGCGCTCTCGTGGGGGCTCGGCGCCGCCGCGGTCGTGCTCGGGGCGGCCGGGGCGACGTCTTGGGTCATTGGCCGAAACGAGAAGTCCGATCTGGAAGACGGATGCGGCCGCACCGCGAGCTGTGGCCATGGGGACGTCGTCGCCTCCCGCACGAAGCTCATTTTGGGTGACGTGCTCATGGGCTCCGGCGCAATCGCGCTCGGCGCGGCCATCGTCGTCGCGCTGACCGCGTCAACGTCGGTTGCGCGCCGCAGCACGGCTTGGAGAGTCATCGAGGGCCGCTTCTGAAGCGCGTTGCTGAGTGGTATGCTCAGGACGTGAAGGACGCGAGCCTGCCGGTGAGAATCGGCGCAGTGCTCGTCGGCCGGTACCGCATCGACGCGGTGCTGGGGGCGGGCGGGATGGGGGTTGTCTTCCGCGCCCATCACCTCGAGCTCCGCCAGGACGTGGCGGTGAAGATGCCCTACCGCGAGCGCGCATCGGATCCACAGACGATCGAGCGCCTTCTCCGCGAGGCCCGCGCCGCAGTGCGCTTGAAGAGTGAGCACGTCTGTAGGGTGATCGACGTCGGGCGCACCGAAGAGGGACTGGCGTTCGTGGTGATGGAGTACCTGGAAGGGACGTCGCTCAGCGATCGCCTGCGCCGCAAGAGAGTATTGCCGTTCGACGAGATCTTCCGGATCCTGCTCCAGAGCTGCGAGGCGCTCGGTGAGGCGCACGAGCTCGGGATCGTTCACCGCGATCTGAAGCCAGCGAACCTCTTTCTGGTCACCGGTCCGGACCGTCGGCGGCGCGTCAAGGTTCTCGACTTCGGGATCTCCAAGATCGACAACCGCGCGATCTCCGATCACCGGCTCACCGAGAGCGCCGTGCTTCTCGGGTCTCCGTCGTACATCGCCCCCGAGCAGATGAGTGACACGCGTTCGGTCGACGCCCGCGCGGACATCTGGGCTCTCGGGATCTGTGCGTACGAGCTGCTCACCGGACACGTGCCCTTCAAGGGCAACTCGGTGATGGATCTTGCGGTGCGCATCGCAGGCGACGCCGTGGTCCCGCCGTCGGTGGTGCGCCGCGACATCCCCCCCGCCCTCGAAGCGATCGTGCTTCGTTGCCTCGAGAAGAAGCGCGACGCGCGCTTCGCGTCGATGGCCGACCTCGCCGCGGCGCTGCTCGTGGCGGCGTCGCCGGAGGTCGCGATCGAGTTCGGCGCGAACCGTACATGCGCGTCATCGACGGCGCTGCGGGCCGCCCCGGTCGTCGACGCCGCAGACTCGGCGACAGCGAACGAGCGTACGGCGACGAGCGATGCCTTCGCGTGGCACGAAGAGCGTTCGCTGGAGCTGCCAATCGCGAAGAAGACGCTGGCCGACCCGACGCCGCCGCAGCGCGAGTCTTCGCTGCCAGCGCGTGCGCACGGCGCGAAGTACCGGCGCGTCGCGCTCGGTTTGCTGGGGATCTCGGTGCTCGGTGCAGTGGTCTACGCCGCGTCGTCCCGCGGCGGGGGCGCGGCGGTGGCCGTCGTGGCCGGCGAGAAGGCATCCCTTCCGAGCGCTGCGCCTGCGGTCGTCGCGAGTGGGTCGGACGTGCCGGCACTCGTCGTCCATCGCCCGACCGCGAGCGCTCCGGCGGACCGCCCCGTGGCGAGCGGTCCTCCCGCCGCCCCTGCGCGAGTGGTCCGACCGCCGCGCGTCGCGCCGAGCCTATCCGCCGCGCCGCCGGCCGACTCCGACGCGATCCCGCGCACGCGCTGAATCTCCATACCCCTTGGCTGCAAGCGCGTCGCGGCGATCACCACTCCACCCGCGTCCCGGGGAACGCGGCTTCACGGCTTGCACTTCGACTCCGCGAGCGTGAACGGTCCCAGGGCCGAGGCGGAGGCCTCGACGGCTAGAGCTTTCGTGATCGGAAGATTTCCGAAGCCGAGCAGACCAGCCTGGAGGCCGGCCTTGACGACGACGTTCATCTCGACCTCCGGAGAGCAGGGCGGACGCGGCGTCATCGTGATGGGGAAGTCGATTCCGACGTACCCTCCCACGAGCCCGTAGAACGTCGCGCCCAGCTCGATCTGCGGGGTGACGCTGAACTTCATGTCGTCGGTCTCCAGGCTTCCGCCCTCGGTCCCGATCTTTCCGCGAACCACGGTCGCCTTGCTCACCTCGAAAAGAATGGAAACTCCCAACGACAGCTCGAAGTAAACCGGGACCACTCCGGCCATGACGAAGTGCTTGCTCGTCTTCCGTATCGTGCAGCGCGTTCGTCCGCCTGCCGACGATCGCCCTGACCAGCCCAGGGACACCGCAGGTTGCATGACAACGCCGTCTTCGACCCGGAAGCCTTTGATGTCGAGCTTCGTGCCTCCCAGATTGAAGAAGCCGCCCTCGCAGGAGAAGCGCTCGTTCGCAATGCCGGTCATGAAGGCAGCCGAGAGGTCGACTTCCTTCAAGAAGTTGCCGTCGGGGTCCTGCCACAGCTGAAACGTATACGCGGTCGAGCGACCGCAGTAGTAGGCGTTCTCGACGCGTTCCGGAAGATTCGACGTGCGTGGCTCGAACGTACCATTCGGGTACTTGAGGACCACGTGGGGTGCGCCACCCGCTCCGGTCAGACTCTTGATCTTCTTGATCAGGGCGGGATCGCCACCGCGCTCGCAGACGGAGACGAAGTTCCCACCGAAATACATGACGGACTTGTTGTCGATATTCAAGTAAACGGTGTTCGGCTGAACGATGACGGATATTCCGCCCGTCCCGTCGCGTGCCGTCGGGAGCTGCGTGAGCCCGTCCCCGCTGGTCCCGCTCGGCTCGTCGTCGGTCGTCGACGCACAGCCAGCGGCGCTCGTTGCGGAGAGGGTCGCGATGATGAGGAATGCCCGAGCGATGTTCATCTTGAGGTCCTTAAGTCGAGGAGGCCGGCGACGACCGAAGCAAGAAGCACCCGGCGCCATCCGACTCTCTTCATGCGGTAGGCAACACCCGTTCCCGGTGTCGCTACCCCAGCAGGCGCTTCGTAGTCCCCGACCCGCCGCGCAGCGACCTTGCGGTATCGCCATCGATTTCAAGGCGCAAAGAGGCGGAGAATGTGGCCCGACGATGTCTCATGGGACACGGCGTGTCTCACTTCTGGTGGGACCCCGCGCGTCGCGGTGGCGGCGCCAGCATCGGTCTCGCGGTTGCTGCCCGGTGGATCATGAAACTCTCCTGGACGTCCTCGCGCGCCGTTCTCGTAGCGGAGCGTGTCTCGGCGCGGCGAGAAAAACCGTCGATGATCCGCGGGAGCCGCGAGAGGCCGGCCGCCTCGACGCCACCGTCGGCGCGGAAGACGTCACCTGCACGGCGGCCAAGGTCGAGGATGCCGGGGGCTGCGGAACGGTCAGCGTACGACTCAGCGGCGCCTGCGCATCGAACCGCGTCTCGGCGACCGATCGCGCGGAGCTTTGCGGTGGGAGGGTCGATTCGTGCCTCGCGGAGCCGCGCTGCACGAGCTCCTCCTGCATCTTCGACTTGCTCTGCGTGCGCATCTGCTCGTCTGACGGCGGCTGACAACGGGCGCGGGCATTGCACGACGGGTCCGCGGAGGCTCGTTCCCATGAAATTCTACCCCGCACTCGTGATGACCGCGCTGCTTGCGACCACCGCCGCCTGCAGCACGAACGACAACCGCGATCCCGACCAGACGGCGCAGTTCCCGGCCGGAGAGCCGGCCCCCGTCCCCGCAACCAAGAGCGGCCCGCCCTCGGCAGAGAACCTCCCGGTTCCAACCCGCGACCAGGAGGTGAAGCTCACGATCCCCGCCGCGCCTCGACCCGAATCGGAGCTGCCCACCGCGCCGTCGCATCTCGAGGTGGGCGCAGGCAGTGGCGAGACGATTGGCCGTACCTCGCAGGCGCTGAGCTCCCTTCCCACGGATGGACTACCAGGCGGGGCAACGCAAACTCTCTACGTTGCCGATGGCAGTGGAGCGAGCTCGCTCGGTGGTTATGCGGTGACCGCCACGATGTACAACGCCTACTCGGGATCCAAATACTGGGTATCTGGCCCCGGAACTTTCAATGAAGAAGGATACGAAATCATCACCAATCTTGCCGGTCGCATGTACTGGGACTGCAAGCTCTACAACAAGAGGGATGCGGTGGTGGCAGGATACAGTCGCGGCGCATACAACGTACTGGAGGCGCTTCGTTGGGCCGCCTACTGGGGCTGCGCACCCACGGTACGAGCCGCGCTCTTCGTCGATCCTGTCGATACCTTGATCTGGGGCTACAGCCACTTCGTGCCGGACAACGCGCCAACCCGCATCATCCGTAAGGACTGGTGGTTCAACCTCTGGGCGATCGTCTTCATGAACGGCAGCATCTATGGCGGTCAGCAGTACGTTCGCGAATCCGCCACGACCCACCCCGCGTTCGGTTGGGAGTCGTGGGTGGCCCAGGACGAGATGGCGTACGGCAACTGGTTCCTTGGCTCCAATGCGTTCCGCTTTTGACGCTGATCATCACGTGCCGCTTCCTCATTCGCTGCCCTCGGTGCTCTCCTCGAAGCCGAGATTCGGCAACTTAGGATATTATTGGCGTTGTCCATGGGCCCAAAA
>JAYTBL010000877.1:0-7307 GCA_043736975.1 Polyangiaceae bacterium | reverse complement strand
AGTATCCGCGCGCCTGAGCGCCTTCGCGATTCGACCATCTTCATCTCCTGCTTGTGGTGAACGATCTGCTCTGATCGTGCTTTCGGCCGGTTAGGCCCCGCGCATCCGCGGTCAGCCGCGGTCAGCCGCGGTCAGCAAGGGCCAGACCGCGGCGTGTGATGCGACGGGACGGCGCGCTTTTCGTCGCTGAAGACGATCATTCGTGAACGATCGTCGCGATAGTCGTCCGTCTGCAGCGAATACTGCTTTTACGCCCGGCGCGAAGCGGCCAATTCGCGCGCGGGACGAAGCGCCACGAAGGAGACACGAATGCCGAAACTTCTGCGGCCATCCGTGTCTCCCCGAACGTTCGGGCGGCGCGCTCGTCGGAACTCGAGCATTGACGCGCCCCCGCGACGCCGCGTGCGTGGTCGTCGGCGTGGGAGCCAGGCGCGCCGTACTTCGGCGCCGCGCCGCTGAATGATCCCCTCGAATAATCACAGGATGCCGAGGACTTGGACGAAGACTTCGTGCTCGCGAACGATCTTGTCGAACGCGGTGATGAGCCGCTCGAACCAGTCGTCGCGCATGAATGCCAGTTGGCGATACCAGAAATTTCCCTGCCAGTAGAGGGAGTGAGTCCGATGCGTGGCCGTGCTGACCTTCAGTGTGCGGTCCAGGTTCGAGGCCTCACTCGCGGCTCCGAGAAGCGTGAGGAGCGCGTGCGCGATGGCGAACAGGAAGAGGAGCCGGTCGCGGCGGTCGGTGCGGACGATGTGCGTCGCGCTCAACCCGAGGCCGAAGCGGATGTCTTTGGTATCGCGGAATGTCTCCTCGATCGTGAATCGGCGACCGTAGAGCTTCACGATCTCCGACGCGGTCTTGCTGGAGAGCGACGTCGCGAGACACCACGGCTCCTTCATGTTGCGAGCGTGCACGAGCACGACGCCGGGAACGCTGGCCTTGTCGGCGGTGACCTTCGCGCCACGAATGAGTAGGGCTCTGCCGCCCGGAAGAACCCACTCGTTGGCAGGGCGAACCTCGCCGCTTGCGTTCTCCACGAGAATCCCGCCGCGGAAGCGGATGACGAAGTCCCAGCCCAGCAGCGCCAGCAGCGCATAGAGCTTCTGGTCGCCGAAGCCGCGATCGGCGAGCAAGGTGATGGCCACGCTGGGCGCGATAGCACGATGCAGTTGCTCGACGAGGTCGTGCTCCCACTGCGTGCGATGACCCTCGAGGTTGGACTTCTTGTACGTCTTCCAGATGAGCGGCGTCGCGCGTCCGTGCCGCGTGACGGCATACGCGCAGAGCGTGACGTGGTCGTCAGCATCGAACTCCGTCCAGTCGAGAGCGACAATCAGCTCGGTCCGAACGCCGACCACGAAGCGAATCCACGAAGGGAACAGCGCCTCGAGTTTCACGCCCACGTTGCTGAGCAGGCGGTCGATCTGCTTCACGCCGCTGCGAGCCTCGATGTGAGCTATCGCGGCGTAAGCCTGACCGATCGCGTGAATCGTAAGCATCGCAGCGTTGAGCACGCCCGCGACACCGTTGGCCAACGACTCGACGCGCTTGGCGTGAAGGTCCTCGTCGAACAGCACTTCAGCGAACGCGCGAATCGGCGCAAGCCGCAGCGTGCTCCGCTGCTCGCCCACGAGGGCGCCCGCTGCCGCCCTCGCGCGCTTCTTCGTGCTCGCACCCGTCGACTTCGCTGCTGCCATGCACCGCTCTATGCCAGCGCCACACCCGCATGGAAACAACAACATGCACTGTGCATGCAAGTGCGCGAGAACAAAGAACTATTCGATCGTGCCGATCTGAGGGGATCCATCAGGCCGCGCCGAGCTCCGCGACGATCACCTCCGCTGCGAGCGCGCCGCCGGCGACGCCCTCGAGCGCACGCCCCTCGTCCGCTCCGGCGCCTCCCCGTGCGTCGCCCGGCATCGAGCGCACCGAGCTTGCGAGGGGCGCTGAATCAATCGCGGGGGACCGGGGTGTCCCCCGGACAAGATCGAGGTCGCGCGAGCGCGACGCGTCAGCGCAAGGCGGACGTCGCGCGTACCCACTCGACCGTCTTCCGCAGCGCACCGAACGTGAAGAAGTGGAGGCCGGTGTGGCCGTAGTCCCGCTTCGCGAGGCCCTCAGCGAGCTGATCGAGGAACGCGAGCGGTCCGACCGTGCCGATGACCTTGCCGATCGACGTGCCGTACTTCGCGAGGGCCGAGCGGGACGCGCTCACGCCGGAACGCGCCGCAAAGTGCACGAGGCCCGAGAGGGAGATCGGTCCCGGTACGCCGATCTTCACCGGCGCGTCGATGCCGCGGTCGCGAAGCTCTGCGAGCCAGCGCAGCACCGCGTCGGCATCGAAGCTGAACTGCGTGACGATCTCGACATCGTGGCCGCGAGCGCCGAGCGCTCGCACCTTCCTCTGCAGCGACGACCACAGCTCGGGCGTCGCGATACGTGGATGTCCGTCCGGATATCCCGCGACGCCTACGCTCGCTATTCCGACTTCGGCAAGCCCTGCATTTTCGATGAGCGAGAGCGCATCGGGATAGGGACCCAGCGGCGCATCGGGATCGCCGGCGACCACGAACAGCCGGTCGACGTTCGCCTGCTGCCGGAGATCGGCAAGAAAGCGCGCTAGCTGTTCGGCGCTCGCGACGCGGCGCGCGGCGATGTGCGGGATCGGCACGTGGCCCGACGTGCGCACCGCGAGCGCCGCCTGGACACGAGCGGTCATGTCTTCGTTCGGAAAGTGCGCGATGGCGACCGCCGTGCCGCGCGGAAGCTGGGCGCCCGCCGTGGCGAGCTGCTGGGAATCCTTGGCGCCGATCTCGAGCGAGTGCTTCGCGAGGAGGCGAGCGATGGTCGCAGCGGCGCGCTCAGTCGCCATCGGTCAACGGCTTCCTCGCGGTCGCGATGACCTCGAGGTGGGAAGCCGCGAAGTCGTCACGGACCTCGAAGTCGCGGTCGAACTCCTCGAACGCGGCGCGCGCGGGCGCGTCGAGCCGCTCCCACGTCAGCTTGCGGAGACGTGCGAGGTAGTCGCGAAGGACGAGCTTCTCGTCGTCGGAGAGCGGCGCACGGTGGTCGACGCTCGAGGTCCGTACCGTGATCTCCTCGAACCCCGCCTCGCGCAGGAGCGGCGCGAGGTTGCGCCCCACGTAGGCCTTCGTCCAGTGCGGGGTGGTGGCCGCGAGCGCATCGAGCTGCGCGCGTCGGACGGCGAGCTCCAGCTCGATGGGCCACGGCAGGAGCCAGTGGTGGAAGCTGTCGTTCTCGACGATCCCGAGCCGGCCGCCCGGGACGAGGACACGGCGGAGCGACGCGAGCGCCTCCGCGGGATCGGGCAGCGAATAGAGGCTGTGCGCGCACCACACGAAATCGAAGGGCGCGGGCAGCTCCTCGAGGCGCGCGCGCACGAGCTCGACGTCCGCGCCGTGACGCTCTGCATGCTCCTTCGCGACCTCGAGATAAGCGGTATTGAGATCCGCGCCGACGACGCGGCCGGCCTTCCCCACGCGCTCGCGAAGCCACGGAAGATACGTGCCGTCACCGCACGGAGCGTCGAGCACCCGCATGCCGTTCTCGATGGGGAGCGCGCCGACGATCTCGTGGAGAGCGGCGCCGGCGCAGCGATGGAACGCGGAGAGCGCGGCGGCGTATGAAGGGAGCAAGCTCACGCCGTAACCCTACTCTGCGGCGAGTAGCGCGCCACGAATCGTCGCGAGCGCGGCACCACGTCGCGGCGACGCTCGAGGCATGAGGGCCTCCTCGCACGTTCGGGGTGACCTGCCAGATCGCGTCGATGGAGACAGCATGGGTTGGCCGGGGCCAGTGCGTAGCTGATTCAAAGGCCTTCGAGGCAGGGCCGGGCACCGGGCGGATCGGCATCATCGGCGAAGCCGCGGTCAGGCGCGCGTCGACGTTCGTCGCGAAGTCCTCGCGCCGGCGAAGCTCCCGCGCGCGCGCCTCGTCGTCCGACCGGACGGCGCGACGCCCTCGCGGCAGAAGGTCCTCAGGTCTCTTCAGGATCTCGAGACGCGATCGCGAAGACGAAGGAGATGCAGTTCTGGTCCCTCCACCAGCTCCGCCACTCTTCTGCAGCGCGCTCGTTCGGAACGGCGTCAGCGTCGAAGCGGTCCGCGTCCTCGCAGGGCACGCGGACCTCGAACGACGCAGCGCTATGTCCACGCGAGCGCGGCGGACCTCCAAGCCGGCGTGCTCACGCTCGCTTGCTAACGATCGACCTCACCTAGACTACGTGCGCCTTACACGCGTCGTTTCCCCTCATCGCCCAATCGGAGCCCCGCTCCGAGCCCCGGTGGGAACAACCGGGGCAACGGCGCCAGGCCCCATGCCGTCCAGCCGACCTGGCGATGTCCGATCGGGGCACGCGAAGCTCGCTCAGGTGGTCCATTGGTCGCGACGGAAGAACGTCGCCGCGTGCGCGACCGGGCGCGCGCGTTCCGCGATCGTCGCCATCTGGGCAGGCGAGAGCGGCTTCCACGAGCGGGCCAGCTCTGCGTTGGCGTCGATGTCGGTCGGGCGGTGAATGCCGACGATGGCCACCGAGATCGGCAGCGAGAGCGCCCAGTCGAGCGCCTCCTTCGGGGTGATGGCCTTGAGGAGCTCGCCGTAGCCCATCACCTTCATCGCGATGATGCCCATCTGCTTCTCGACGGCGACGGGGAGCACCGACGGAACGAAGGGCTTGTCGTACCACTCGGCCGCGTTGAGCGACATGATGGTGCAGTCGAGCGGATGCGCCTTGATGAGCCGCTCGAGCGTCGCCGGAGTCGAGTGACACGACGCTCCGATGAAGCGCACCACCTTCTGGTCGACCGCCTGGGTGAAAGCCTCCAGCGCACCACCAGGGCCGAGGATCTTGTCGATCTCGTCGTCGCGGCGCACATCGTGAAGGAGCCACGAGTCGAGGTGGTCCGTGCGCATCGCCTTCAGCGAGGCCTCGAGCTCACGAAGCGCGCCGTCGCGATCGCGCGCCATCGTCTTCGTCTGGAGGAAGACGGAGCTCCGCCGCCTCTCCAGCACCTCGCCATAGTTGCCCTGGCAGTGGTTGTAGATCGGCGCGGCGTCGAAGAAGCGGATCCCCTGGCCATAGGCCTGCTCCACGAGCTGCATCCCGATCTCGCGCGAATCCGCGACGGCGTGCCCGCCGCCGAGGCCCAGGATGGTGACCCGCACGCCGGTCTTTCCGAACTCACGCGTCGGCATGGGCCCCGGCGGGCCGCTGGGCTTTGCGACCTCCGGCGGTACGTTCGGGGCCGGCGGCTGCTCGCCAGGAGCGGGCTCGGGCGGGGCGGGCCGGCGCGGATCTTCGGCTCGCCCGTCACCACCACACGCCGCCGCGCCGAGCGTCGCCAGCGCGCCACCGACGATCACGCTTCGACGACCGATGGAATGGGCCATGACTTCCAAAGGTACGCGAAAGAACCAGTCGGTCAAACGGACCTGCCGCAGTGCGGGCACGGGTGAACCAACGGCGGAGGCGAACGCCCATTCTGTCCATCTCTTGGGACGAGGCCCCTCGCTTCGTCACTCGGCTGATGAGGCGCAGCCGGCCGCGGCACTTCAAGCATCGCTCCACGTCCTCGGCGAACGTTCTGCGGGGCAGTTGCGACCACGGAAGGCGTGGTGAGGCGGCGCGATCGCCGGGACCTACGGGAACGGGACCCGCGTGAAGCCGTGGCGCTCGACGAGCCGCGCCTCGTAGCCGGTCACGTGCGCGCGGCCCATGACCACGACCGCCTCGCGCGGCGAGGGATGGTCCTCGAGCATGCGTGCCGTGCCTGCCGACATGAGCTGGTCGCGCAGCGCGAGGATCCCGAGGAAGGGGTGGATCAGCCAGCTCCACGCATGACGACGAAAGAGCAGGCCGGGGACGAGCGCGAGCAGGTGCACCTGGAAGAGGAGGGCTGCGAGCGTGATGGCGGCGGCGAGCGGCGGGGCGACGAGCGTGACGAGGGGCGTGAGGAGCACGAGGAACGAGACGACGAAGAAGCTCGTCATGTAGACGGACGCCACGTGGAGACCGAGCGGCATCGTCTTCGCGCGCTCGAGCTCCACGGTGTCGCCGAAAGGGAGCTCCCTGGCGTCGACGATGGTGCTGTCCTTGATCGCGCCGAGGGAGAGGAACCGTAGCAACCTCCGCGGCGCGGAGATGACGACCCCGAGCGCCCGTCCCCAGGTGATCTGCCGCCGCTGGAACGTCTCGACGCCACGAAGCTCGAACGCCGACACGACGTCCTTGCCGATCTGCGAGGCCCTCGCGAGCTTCACGTGCGCCTCGCCGAGGATCGCGACGAGGCGGCCGTCGGGAGCGCGAACGAGGTGCACCACATAGCTGATCGGCACGGCGTGAGCGCGCTCGAGCGCTCGACGCGTCTTCTCGGGGAGCTCGCTCATGTCCGGCGAGCGTAGCGCGTTCTCGATACCTATGTGGCCGGAGGCGTTCGCGTCGCGTCCTCGAAGGCGCGGCGGACGTCGTGCGGAGCCCCCAGTTGCTCGAGGCTCTGGAAGAGCGAAGTGACGGCGTGCTGGTCGCCTTCGCCGAAATGCTTGCGGAACAGCGCCTCGGCCGACGACAGGTTCAGCGTGGCGAGCGAGCGCCGGAAGAGCGCGGCGTCGTCACCGTAGCGCCTCGGGCGCTCCGAACAGCTCGCGGAAGTAGATGCGGAGCCGACGAGCGCCTTGATCTCGCGGGCCACCTCGCGCGTGGACAGCACCTTGAAGAGCGCCGGCGAGCAGAGCTTCACGAGGTCGGAGACGTCGGACCTGCGGAGCATCTCGAGGAACATCAGCGGACGTCCGTCTCCAGCGCTGGAGTACTGCGCATTCCCGTCCTGCACTTCCACTGGCATGCCGTGAGCGAGCGGGATCGTGATCGGGTGAATCACGGCGGCTCGAGGGACATTTTCCGTCTTCGAGGTGCCTCGCTGACGCGGCGGCGTCGCGTACGCGCTACCCTTCGCGAGCGATGACGCCGCGCCAAGCCGACCTCGCGTTGCTGCTCGAGTCTGTCGAAGGCGTGCTCGACGTGTTTGCGATCGATCCGCGTTAGCGCGTCGCCGAGAACTTCGACTTCGCGGTCCGGCTCACATCTGGTGGTCGCGCGCTCGCGGTCGTGCCCTATGCGTTGCTCCAGATCTTGACGCACGCCGAGTGCACGCGCGTCTTCTTCTTCGCGGACCGCCTCCCACCGGGCGTGGCGGGAGCCGTACGACGCATCGCGCTGAGCGGTCCCGAGCGTGACGACGCTCGCAAGCGCGCTGCGGCGCGACCGGCGCCCGAGCCGGTGCACGAGA
>JAYTBL010000876.1:0-2934 GCA_043736975.1 Polyangiaceae bacterium | reverse complement strand
CACCGCCCAGGTACTCCATGACGAGGTAGGGCTGGCCCTCGCGATCCATCCCGTGATCGTAGATGCGGACGATGTGCTCGTTGCGAAGCTGCGCGGCGGCGCGGGCCTCGCGCTCGAAGCTAGCGAAGTCGTCCTTCTCCGCGAGCGATGGGTCCATGAACTTGATGGCGACATTCACCCCCAGCGCGAGGTGCACGCCCAGCCAGATGCTGCCCATCCCGCCCTTCGCCACCTGCTTCTCGAGGCGGTACTTGCCGTCGAGCGTCGAGCCCGCGGGAGGCGGGCCGGTCAGCGAGCGATGGCTTTCGCGCGCGCGCGTGGAGTCGCGCACGCCCTTGGCGAGCCGGAGCTGGAGCTCGCGCACGTGGAACGGCTTCGCGAGAAAATCGTCGGCGCCGCACTCGAGCGCCTGGATGATGTCGCTCTTTTCTTGGCGCCCGGTGAGCATGAGGACGTAAACGTCGCGCCCGTGCGGCGTGGAACGGAGCAGGCGGCAGACCTCGACGCCGGAGAGACCAGGCATGTCCCAGTCCAGGATGACGAGGCGGGGCGAATCGGAGCGCTTGAGGATCTGCCACGCATCGTGGCCGTTCCTCGCGAGCACCGCCTCGTAGCCCCACGTCCTCAAGCAGCGCTCGAGGACGCGAGACATCTGCTCGTCGTCGTCCGCCGCGACTATTCGCATGAAACGAAGATACACGACGCGGCGGGCGCGATTCGAGGCTCGCGCTCGTCCTTGTTCGTTACGCTCCAGCTGCCATGAAGTCCGTGTTCCTCCGGCTTGCGACGCTCGCCACATTCGCGACCGTCGGGATCGTCGCATGCGACAAGACGTCCAAGGTCGGCGCCGACCCCCCGACCAGACCTGCCACGACGGAGACAGTGTCTCCCATGCCCGTCAGCGTCAGCACCAGCAATCCTGCGCCCGTGCTCCCCGATGTCGCGCCGCCACCCGCCGCCGATGCGCAGCGCCTGGCCATGAGCAGCAACGCGCTCGGATTCGACGTGTACAGAAAGATCCGCGCCACGCCGGGGAACCTCGCGCTCTCCCCCGCGAGCATCAGCGCCGCGCTCGCGATGACCTACGGCGGGGCGCGCGCCGAGACCGAGGCGCAGATGAAGCGCGCCATGCACCTCGAGGGCCCGCGTGACGCGGTGATGGCCGACTGGGGCACGCTCTCGCGCAGCCTCCAGAGCCCCAGCCGGCCGGTGAAGCTGCGCATCGCGAACCGGCTCTTCGGCGAGAAGACCTGCGCGTTCGACCAGGCGTTCCTCGACCGCACGCGCGACGCGTACGGCGCGCCGCTCGAGCCGACCGACTTCAAGAGCGCGTTCGAGCCCGCGCGCATGCGCATCAACGGGTGGGTGGAGGACCAGACCGAGAAGCGCATCAAGGATCTGCTGCCCGCGAACGCGCTCGACGCGGCGACGCGGCTGGTGCTCGTGAACGCGATCTACTTCCTCGCCGACTGGGCAGAACCCTTCGAGCGGTCGGAGACGTACGACGCGAAGTTCAAGGTCGCCGGCGGGGCGGCGAAGCCGACGCCGATGATGCAGAGCCGCCGGTCGTACCGCTTCGGGCAGACCAGCGGCGTCAAGCTCCTCGAGCTGCCGTACCGGGGCGGCGACACGTCGATGCTCGTCGCGCTCCCGGACCGCGAAGACGGCCTCGACGCCGTGGAGGCCTCGCTGAGCCCGACGAAGTTCGCCGCATGGACGGCGGCGCTGGCCTCGCACGAGGTGGAGGTGAAGCTGCCGCGCTTCGAGGTGAGCCCCGCATCGCTATCGCTCGGCTCCGAGCTCGTGAAGCTCGGGATGATCGACGCGTTCGACAGGCAGAAGGCCGACTTCACGGGCATCGCGAACCCGAAGGATCCGGGGGAGCGCCTCTCCATCGGCCAGGTGGTCCACAAGGCGTTCGTGAAGGTCGACGAGAAGGGCACCGAGGCTGCGGCCGCAACCGCGGTGGGCGGCGTGGGCGGCGGCTTGCCATCCCCGCCGAAGCGCGTGTTCACCGCCGACCACCCGTTCCTCTTCCTGATCGTCGAGAAGGCGAGCGGCCTCGTGCTCTTCATGGGTCGCGTGGCCGATCCCACCGTGCGCTGAGAGGACTGAGCCAGACGTGGGACATGTCGTTAGCGCAACGACCTGCCCGAAATGCGCAGCGCCGCGCGCTCCGAGACGCGCATTTTCGCCGAATGATCAGGCGGGGAAGGAGCGGCGGACGCAGCGCGTAGAAAGAAGCGCATGCAGCTCCACTCGACCTCCGGCGAAGACGCCGCGCGCATCGCGATGACCGACGATGCGGTGCTCGCCTTCCTCCGCGAGCACTTCACGGGCGCCGAGTCGACGTCGCTCTGCCCCGCGATCCCGGGCAAGCAGGAGCTCGGCGCGCGGGATGCCCACGCGGCGCACCTCCCGAACGACGAGCGCGTGCTCATGCTCTACGACGACACGATCTTCGGATGGGGCGACGAGGGCTTCCTCGTCACCGCGCAGCGCCTCTGCTGGAAGAACCCGGGCGATGAGCCGCGCATGATCCCGTGGGCGAGCCTCGATCCCGACCAGATGTACGCGGACAAGCTGCGGCTGGTCCTGCCCCAGGGCGCCATCGAGATCACCGGCGACGTGTCGGTGATCGCGACCTGCGAGAGCGCGTTCTACGTCCTCGCGCTGTCGGCGCGCTTTCCGATCGCCACGCCTGCCGCCGGCAGCGGCATCGTCCGGTCGGCGGTCGAGCCGCCTGCGCTGCGTCCGTCCACGCGCCCCACGCTGCGCCCCGCTCCTTCGTACCATCCGGCGAACGCGACGCCGCCGCCGCCTCACGCCGTGACCTACGACTCGTACGTGACGCGCGCGGCCTCGCAGAACGGCCCGGCCTTCGCGTGCTGGTGCTGCAGCACCCCGCTCCACGGGAACACGCCGCAGTGCGCT
>JAYTBL010000875.1:0-2936 GCA_043736975.1 Polyangiaceae bacterium | reverse complement strand
GGTCGGCGATGCCGATGGCGGAGGCGCGGCGCATCTGTCCGCAGGCGGTGGTGGTCACGCCGCGGCGTGGCGCGTACGAGGCGGCGAGCGACGAGGTGTTCGACGTGTTCCGTCGCTACACGCCGCTCGTCGAGGGGCTCTCGATCGACGAGGCGTTCCTCGACGTCACGGACAGCCAGTCGCTGTTCGGCGACGGGGAGACCATCGCGCGTCGCATCCGCAAGGAGGTCTTCGAGGCGACGAAGCTCACCGCATCGGCGGGCGTGGCCTCCTCGAAGTTCGCCGCGAAGATCGCGAGCGACATGAACAAGCCCGACGGGCTCACGGTGGTGGGCGAGGACGTCGCGGCGTTCCTCGCGCCGCTGCCGCTCGACAAGATGTGGGGCATCGGCCCGAAGACCGCGCCCACGTTGCGGCGGCTCGGCTACGCGACGCTCGGCGATCTCGCGCGCGCGAGCCCGGCCGCGCTGGAGCGCGTGCTCGGCGCGTGGGGCCGTGAGGCCTCGGCGCTGGCGCGCGGCATCGACCTCCGCGATGTCGTCCCTGATCGCGACGCAAAGTCGATCGGTGCAGAGTGCACGTATGATCAGGACCTCACGACCAAGGAGGCGATCGGGCGCTCGCTCCTGGCGCATGCGGCGCGCGTCGCCGAGCGGCTCACCGAGCAGGGCCTCACGGCGGGCGCGGTGGTGGTGAAGCTGAAGTACGCAGATTTCACGCTTCTCACGCGGCGCACGACGCTGAGGGAGCCGGCGAGCGACACCACCACGCTCCACGACGTCGCGCTGGCGCTCCTCGATCGCTTTCCGCTTCAGGGCGCGCGGGTGCGGCTCACGGGCGTCTCGGCGCAGGACATCGGTCCCGGCGCCGCCCAGCCGACGCTCTTTCCCGACCGAGCCGCGGAGCGTCGGCGGGGGCTCGAGTCAGTGCTCCTGAACGCGAAGGGTCGCTTCGGCGGGCAGCCCATCACGTTCGCGACGCTCCTCGAGGACACGGTAGACAAGGCGGATCCCACGGGCGTCACCGCCCGGCGGCGGCGCTGAACCCGCAAAGCTGGGCACGACCGGCCCGCACCGAATAAGATCACGCTCGATGACCCGGTCCGCCGCCTTGCGCCTCGTCGCCTTCCTGGCCGCGTCCTCTCTTGCGGCCGCAGGTTGCAAGCCCAAGGCGGGCGCGAGTTGCAAGCTCGAGACGAAGGAGGTCTGCGTCGACGGTAAGCAGGCGCTCGCCTGTCACGACGGCAAGTGGGAAGAGATGACCTGCCGCGGCCCGAACGGCTGCGGCAAGGCCGGCGCCGACGTGGTCTGCGATCAGAGCGTTGCCGAGGACAAGGACGTCTGCAACCTCGTGAACGACTTCGTCTGCTCGAGCGACAAGAAGGGCATGCTCGAGTGCACGAAGAACCGCTGGACGTTCGCGCAGAGCTGCCTCGGCGAGCGCGCCTGCTCGATGGAGGCGAAGCGGGTCACGTGCGACAACAGCCTCGCGAACATCGGTGACACGTGCCGCGAGGAGGACGACTACGCGTGCGGCCTACCCGACAAGAAGAACGCCATCGTATGCCGGAGCGGAAAGTTCGTCCTCGCCAGCAACTGCAAGGGAAAGAACGGCTGCAAGGTCGGCGGGGACAAGGACAAGGGCTTCAAGGTCGAGTGCGACGACTCGATCGCGAACCCTGGGGACGCGTGTGACAAGGAAGGCCACTACTCGTGCACGCCCGACGAGAAGCAGATCGTCCGCTGCGTGGGCAAGAAGTACGTGACCGACGACAAGTGCAAGAAGAACGAGAAGTGCGCGGTCCGAGGCGAGCTGGTGGGCTGCTACTGATCGAACGGAGAGCCCTCACGGCTCCTGGTGTGCTCGGCGACGCGACTTCAGTACTGGCAGCAGCGGATGCCGATGTCCTTCAGGACTTCCTTCGTCGCCGGCATGCGGACCTCGGACCGGACAGCGTCGCAACGGAGCGCAGCCTCCACGTTGTTGTCCTTGTAGGAGCCGCCGCGGACGCGGCACGGCGACGTGGCCGAGGCGTCGTCACACGAGTCTTCCCACTCCGCGACGTTGCCGCTCATCTGGTAGACGCCGACCGAGCCACCCTGACAGGCCTTGTGATCTGCGCCCGTGATCTTCCCGAACTTGTCGGAGACTGCGACCCGGTACACCCCGTCGTCCTCGTTCAGGACGAAGCCGAAGCCGAGCCCCCGGGTGTCCACCGTGGTGGGCGGGCCGACGATCCCCAGCCCGTCGCCGTTGCAGCGCAGCGCGTCGTAGGGGATCGCTCCGTAGGGGTACGTCTTCGTGCCTTGCGCCGAGCAGGCGTTGTACCAGGCGTCGCTGGCCGCGATGTTGTTCGCGGCGCCGGGCGTGACCGGGGTGGGCTTCGCCGCCGGACCGGTCGGGATGTTCGCGCACAGCCGCTTCTTCGCCCAGGTGCAGTACGCCTGCGCATCGCACCAGTCGACGTAATGCACGGGCAAGCCGAGGTTGAACTCGAGGGGACCGGGCGACTCCGCCGGCGGCCAGGCACCGCGCGGGACGAACGTGTCGTTCACGGTACACGCGCCGGTCTGCGTCGAGACCGGGACGTTCGCCGTGATGAAGTTGTTGTACTGACCCTTGCTGACCTCGGACTGGTCGATGCAGTACGCGCCGCCGCCGGCGAGCGAGATGATCGTCATGTCCTGCGGGCACGCGCACGCACCGGTTGGGCAAGCGCTGCTCTTGCAGTCGTTGGCAGCCTTGCAGGCCTTGCCCAGGCCGCACGGAGCACATGCCACGCCGCCGCAGTCGACGTCGGTCTCGTCACCGTTGGTGATGCCGTCGTCGCACTGCGCGCAGATCTTGTTCTCGCACTTCGAGCCCGCGACGCAGTCCTTGCTCTCCGCGCACTTCTTTCCGAGCGCGCACGTGGCGCAGCTCGGGCCGCCGCAGTT
>JAYTBL010000874.1:0-7319 GCA_043736975.1 Polyangiaceae bacterium | reverse complement strand
ACGTCGCGGTGCTCGGGCGCGTCTCGGCCTCCGAGCTAGGCGGCGGATCGATCGGCCGCTCCGTTGCGTTCGCCGGGCTCGCGCTGGGCATCGGCGCGGCGGCGGCGCTCGAGCCGCTCGCTTCGCAAGCGGTGGGCGCGGACGAACCGCACGCCGCGTGGCGTGCGTTCGTGTCGACGACGAAGGCCTGCGCGCTCCTCTGGGTGCCGGTCTCGTTCGTCACCATCGGCGCGACCTGGCTGCTCGCTCCGATCGGCGTGGCGCCGGAGCTGGTCGCGCCAGCGCGCGCGTTCATCGTCGCGCAGACGCCCGCGCTGCTCCTCATCCCGGTCTACCTGGCGGCGAAGACCTACCTCCAGGCTCACAAGAAGACGTGGCCGGCCCTCGCCTCGGCCATCGGCGCGAACGTCGTGAACCTCGCGGTGTGCAACGTGCTCGTGCGCGGTGAGCTGCCGCTCGGGCGCTTCGGCAAGATCGCGGTCGGCATCGCGCCGCTCGGCGCCTTCGGCGCGGGCCTCGCGAGCACGGTCGCGAGCCTGGTGCTCGCGGGCGGCGTGCTGCTGGTGGTGCTCCCGATGCGCCCGCGCGGCGCCGCGAAGGACGCGACCGACGTCTCGGTCTGGAAGGTGATCCGGCTCGGCACGCCGATCGGCTTCCAGCTGCTCGCGGAGATCGGCGTCTTCTCGCTGGTGGCGGTGCTCGCCGGGCGGCTGGGCAAGGTCGCGGTGAGCGCGCACCACATCGCGATCGGGCTCGCGAGCTTCACCTTCATGGGCGTGCTCGGCGTCAGCGGGGCGACCGCGGTGCGCGTCGGGCACGCGGTCGGCGAGCAGCGCTCACCGCGGCGTCCCGGTCTCATCGGCATCGCGCTCGGTGCGGCGTTCATGGCGTGCACGAGCACGCTGTTCCTCCTCACACCGCGGCCGCTCGTCGAGCTCTTCACCGACGATCCGGAGATCCTCGCGCTGGGGGTGACGCTGCTCGGGATCGCGGCCGCGTTCCAGCTCTTCGACGGCGTGCAGGGGGTCGCGTCGGGGGCGCTACGTGGCGCGGGGGACGTGCGCTTCGCGTTCGTCTCGAACGTCGTGGGCCACTGGCTCGTCGGATTCCCGCTCGCGCTCCTGCTCGGCTTCCGCCTCGGTCTCGGCGCCGCGGGGCTGTGGTGGGGACTGCTAGCGGGGCTCGCGGTCGTCGCGGTCGCGCTGCTCTGGCGCTTCCTGGTCGTGTCGAAGCGCAGCGTCCACCGCGTGTGACTGGAACCGACGCAGCGCGCGCTCCGTAGTCCCCGGGCCGCCGAACCGCCCCGGTCGCCCCGGTACAACGCGCCGCCTCGCCTACTGGCAACGTCCGATCGGACGCCGCGCGAGACCCCCGATACCCCCCGAGAGAGATTCGCGAACCCTCGCAGGCTCGGGATCGCTCAGTGATCGCACTCGCCGCCGATCATGTTCAACGAGCCGAAGGTCGGCACGATGTCACTCAGCATGCGGCCGTTGATCAGCTTCGAGAGCCCGCCGGTGATGGCGAAGCACGGCGGCCGGATGCGCACGCGGTAGGGCGTACCGGTGCCGTCCGATACGAGGTAGTAGCCGAGCTCGCCGTTGCCACCCTCCGTGTACGAGTAGCACTCGCCGGCCGGCACCTTCGCGCCCTCCATGATCAGTTTGAAGTGCTGGATGGTGCCCTCGATGGTCGTGTAGACGTCCTGCTTCGGGGGCAGGATCACGCGCGGATCGTCGCAGTTGACGGGCCCGTCGTCCGCCATGCGGTCACACGCCTGGAGGATGATCTTCGCGCTCTGGCGCAGCTCCGCGAGGCGAATGAGGAAGCGATCGATGTTGTCGCCGTTCTTGCCGAGCGGCATGTCGAAGTCGACCTCGTCGTACTTGAGGTACGGGTGCGACTTGCGAACGTCGTAGGGGACGCCGCTCGCACGGAGGCACGGACCCGTCCACGAGAGGGCCACCGCGTCGGCGCCGGAGATGACGCCGATGCCCTCGAGCCGGTCGATGAAGATCCGGTTCTTGAGGAGCATCCCCTCGCCTTCCTCGACCAGGCCGAGGACGGTCGGGATCATGTTTCGACACATCTCCTTCAGCGCGGGCGTCGGCGGGTGCGCCATGCCGCCGATGCGACCGAACGAGTGCGTGAGGCGGGCTCCGGTCTCCTCCTCGAGGATGTCCCAGATCATCTCGCGCGCCTTGATGTACCAGAGGAACGGCGTGAACGCCCCGAGTTCCATGGCCATCGCGCCGGTGCACGTGAGGTGGTCGGACATGCGGGCGAGCTCGCCCAGGATCATGCGGTACCACTGGCAGCGCTCGGGCACGGCGATGTCGCACATCTTCTCGACGGCGAGCGCGTAGCCCACGTTGTTGAGCATCGGCGAGACGTAGTTCAGGCGGTCCACGTACGGGAACACCTGGGCCCACGTGCCGCGTTCGCACATCTTCTCGAAGCCGCGGTGCAGATACCCGATCTGCACGTCGCTCTTCATGATCGTCTCGCCGGACAGCTCCAGCACGATCCGCACCGTGCCGTGCATCGCGGGGTGCGACGGACCCATGTTGAGGTGCATGGGCTCCGACGGGAGCTCCAGCTCGTTCTCGTCGAGATCGAGGTCGATCGGCTCCATGTCAGTTCTCTCGCGGGTTCTGGGTTCCCCAACCGCCGTGCAGGGGAAAGGGCATGCCCTCGTCGCGCCCGAACGGCGCGAGCTTCTCGAGCGGGAGGCCGGCCTCGGCCTCGGTGCGGTACGGGACGAGCGGCTGCGTGCGATCGGCCGGGTAGTCCTTGAGCAGCGGATGCCCCTCGAACTCCGGGTACATGAGGATGCGGCGGAGATCGGGGTGACCAAGGAAGGTCACGCCCATGAGGTCGTAGGTCTCGCGCTCGAACCAGCTCGCGCCCGGCCAGAGGTCGCTGACCGTCTCGATCTCGCAGCCGACCATGTCCTCCTCGCCGACGCGGCTCTTGAGGCGGACGCGATGGCGACGCGCCACGGAGTAGAGGTGCAAGACCACCTCGACCCGCGGCGTGCGCGTCGGGTAGTCGACGCCGCAGAGGTCGACGAACATGTCGAAGCTCATCGACGGGTCGTCACGCAGGAAGCGGCAGACGGCCTTCCAGCTCTTCGGGTCCACGACCGCGGTGTCGTCCCCGAACTGCGAGTGGCTGTCGAGGATCCCGGCGCCGAACCGGGTCTTCAGCGCCTGGAGAACGCGCTCGCTCATCGGACCGGCTCCTTGCCCCGACGAAGCTGCACGAGATCCTTCACCAGCGCGGCGGGATCCTCGCGCGGCTTCACGATGCCCGGGGTCTTGTCGCCGCGGGCGATCTTGTCCTGGAGCAGCATGAGGCCGTCGATGACGGCCTCGGGGCGAGGCGGACAGCCCGGCACGTAGACGTCGCAGGGGATGATTTTGTCGATGCCCGGCACCGTCGTGTAGTTGTCGTAAAAGCCGCCGCAGCTGGCGCAGGTGCCGAACGCGAGGACCCACTTCGGCTCCATCATCTGCTCGTAGATGCGGCGTAGGACGGGCGCCTGGCGCTGCGAGATGGTGCCGACGACCCAGAGGAGGTCCGCCTGGCGCGGCGAGAAGCGCGGAGCCTCGGCGCCGAAGCGCGCGGTGCCGTCGAAGCGCGGGCTGGTCAGCGACATGAACTCCATTCCGCAGCACGCCGTCACGAACGGGTACTTGAAGAGCGACCACTTGCGCGCCCAGCCGAGGAGCGCGTCGAGCCGCGTCGTGGCGAACCCCGAGCTCTCGCTCGCGTCGAGCGTGACCGACTTCAGCTCTCCCATTCGAGCGCTCCCTTCTTCACGACGTAGACGAGGGCCACGATCACGACCGCCAGGAACCCGAACATCGAGCCGAGGCCCGTCCAGCCCAGGTTCTTGAACTGGACCGCCCACGGGTAGATGAAGACCGACTCGATGTCGAAGATGACGAAGAGAATGGCGGTCAGGTAGAACTTCACCGACAGCTTGAGGTGGCGCCCACCGGAGCTCTCCGAGCCGCACTCGAACGGCAGCATCTTCTCGCGGGTCTTGTTGACCTTGCCGCCGAGGAACGTGGCCCCCGTGAAGAAGAGCCCCGCGATGAGGCTTGCCACGGCGAGCATGAGGAATATGGGCGCGTAGGTCGCGATCATCGGGTGGAGCAGCTCCGAGAGGGAGGAAGGCCTGAGCTTTCCATTAGGGTGGTGCTGTGGGATCTAGGGCCAGAGGACGTGCGAAGTCAATGCGGTCGGGCGGTGCTAAGCTCCCGCGACCCATGGCCATCCGCAAGATCGCCACCCTCGGACACCCCGTTCTCCGCGAGGTCGCCCGCAAGGTGAGCCGCGAGGAGCTCGCGTCCCCGAAGGTCCAGGCGTTCATCGACGACCTGATCGAGACGATGCACGACGCGAACGGCGCCGGCCTCGCGGCGAACCAGGTCCACGAGCCGATCCAGATCTGCGCCATCGAGGTAAAGAACAACCCTCGCTACCCGTACAAGCCCAACTACCCGCTGACCATCCTGGTGAACCCCGAGGTCACGGCGACCACCGACGAGAGCTTCCTCAACAACGAGGGCTGCCTGAGCGTGCCGAATCTCCGCGGCGAGGTGCGCCGCTTCACTGGCGTGCGCATCCGCGCATGGGACCGCGCAGGGCAGGAGCTCGACTTCGAGGTGAAGGGCCTCACCGCCGGCACGTTCCAGCACGAGGTCGACCACCTCGACGGCAAGGTGTTCCTCGACCGCGTCGAGGACACGCGCTCGCTGGCCACGTGGGCCGACTACGAGCGGCACCACATGGCCGCGTTCGTGGAGCGCGCGAAGGCGCTGGTCGCAAAATACGGCGCGTAGAAGCGTGACGCGCGCGCGTTTCAGGCTTTTTCGGACGTCAGCATCATCGCCTTCCAGGCGGTGAGCGCGGGCCCGAGCTTCGTCTCGACCTCGCGGATGTCCTCCGCGAGATCCTTCTCGGGCGCGCCGGCAGCCAGCGCGTCCTTGAGGCAGGCGAACGCCGCGACGTAGCGGCCGCGCTTCCAGAGGGCGCGCGCGAGGGGGGGCAGGACCTCCTGGGGAAGCCCTCCGAAGGCCAGCGCGCGGCGGAGCGGGCCGATGGCCTCGCCCGGGCGATCGTTGATGAGCAGCGCCTCACCGAGCCGGCGGAACAGCTCAGCGGCGGCCATCCCCTCCTGCGCATACTGGATGCCGATGCGGAAGACCTCCTCCGCCTGCTCGATCTCACCGAGGTGCACGCAGGCCGAGCCGAGGAGGCCGAGCCCCTTGGCGATGAGCGCGCGCGCTTCGGGCGCGAGCATCTGCCCCTCGGGCGTCCGCAGGAAGATGGCGAGCGGCGCTGGCCAGGTGCCGAGCAGCGCGATGACCTTCGGCCACTCCTTCTTGAGCGCGCAGGCCTCGGCCTCGGCGACCTTCGAGAGATCGATGGCGGAGCGCGCGCCGGTGGCCACGCGATCGAGCTCCTCGCGGACGTGCGAGCGCACGCGGAGGCGGAAGCCGTCGAGATCGTACGTCTCCTCCACGCCGTCGTGCAGCACCGTCAGCTCGCCCTCCTCGCCGTTCATCGCGAGCGACGAGAGCGAGTAGCCGTAGAGCGGCGCGAGCAGCAGGTAGCGGACGCCGATGAAGAGCTGGATGGCCTCGACGTCGGTGTCGCGCTCGGGGGCGGGCGCGGTCTTCTCTTCCTCGACCAGTAGCGCGCCGACGAGGCGACGTCGAAAGTCTGCAAGAGTGAGGCGCTGGGGCTCGAGGTCGCCCTCGGCCTCGGCCGAGCCGACCACGAAGTCGACGAGCGTCTGGTCCGGGCTCCGCCGGTCGATGGTCAGCGCGGTGATGCGCGCGCCGACGATGATCGAGAAGGCGAAGAACCGCTCGCCCACGATCTCGCAGAGCGCCTGGAAGCTCCCGATCCCTTCACCGATGCGTTCGAACCAGCCGTCGGTTCGAAGGGCGTCGAGCGGGAATTGTTTCTTGGGAGGTGGCATGAGGTGGCATGAGGTGGCATGAGACGGCGTTCGGAATGCTGGTGCTGCGCCGTCATGCGACAGCGCGAACGCTGACGAACGTGTCACGAAAGGTCGGGTGAAGTCACGCGCTTCTTGTCCGCGCGAGCCCAATGCACACACACCGGCCGGACGCCGCAGCCTTCGCAGCGCTTCTCGTCGGGCCGGGAGGGGCAGCGCTGGACCATCCCCATGTGGCAGAGGGAGAAGTCGTAGCGGGTCGGGTCGGCGGCATCGAAGCGCGCCAGCGCCCGGGTGATCTCCACCGACGTCTTCCACGAGAGATCGCGCCGCCGCGTCAGGCCGAGGTTCCGGGCGAGCTTGTGGATATGGACGTCCACCGGGACCAGCAGGCGCTGCGCGGGGACCGCCCAGAGCCCGAGATCGATGCCATCGGCCGGGCGCACCATCCAGCGGAGGAAGAGCAGGAGGCGCTTCGCGCCGCTGCCGGCGCGGGCATCCGAGAGCAGGTGGGAGGGGCCGCGCCGTCCGCTAGGATCGCGCTCCCCTGCCCTCGGCAGCCCCCCCTCGGCGCGGATGCGATCGCAGAAGGAGGCGAGCGCCTCGCGCATGCGGGCCTCGGGTTCGGTCGCGTGATCCTCGCGATCGACACGCGCGAGCGCCCCCTGGAACGCCGCGCCCAGCGAGCCGCTCGCCCGCTGGACGCGCCGCGCGCCCACCAGGAGCTTCGCCAGGTCCTCGCCGCGGAAGACGCGGTGCTTGAACCCTGCGAGGCGCCGGCCGAGCGCCTCGGGATCATCGGCGGCGCGCGCCGGCCGAGGCCCCACGCGATCGAGCAGCTCGGTGAGCTTCATCCGGATCGCCTTGACGTTGCCGAAGGCGCAGCTCGCGGCGACCAGCGCGACGATCTCGCGGTCCTCGCGGCTCCGCTGGCGATGCACGAACTCCACGGGATCGCTGCCGCGCCGCGCCTGCAGGTCCTCGCGAGCCCGCACCAGATCGAGCGCGGACTTCACCGCCGCGTCACGGCGATCTCGCCTCTCCTGGGCGACGCTCACGGCGGCCGTGGCAGCTCGCGCTCGTTCTCGTCGAGCTCGCGAGGAGGCTCCTTGCCGTACTTCTTCTCCGCCTTCTCGCGCTCCGCCTTCGCGCCGGCCAGACGGAGCTTCGCGAGCTCGAGCCAGCGATCCTTCTCCTTCGCGATCTCGGCGAAGCGAACGTAGCTCGCGAACGATTGCTCCGCGCTGCGCCAGAGCCGCACGATGTCCGCGGGCGTCGTGGACGTCCGGGCCGCCGCGGCGGCCCCCAGGCCGTCGTACCAGTGGATCTCGTACTTTGGGGT
>JAYTBL010000873.1:0-2939 GCA_043736975.1 Polyangiaceae bacterium | reverse complement strand
TCTATCTCGGGCGGCACAAGGTCATCGACAAGCGGGTCGCCATCAAGATCCTGCGCGGCGACATGGCGGCCGACTCCGAGATGGTGGAGCGCTTCCTGAACGAGGCGCGCGCGGCGTCGAGCATCGGCAACCCGCACATCGTCGACATCTCCGACTTCGGGCGCCTCGACGACGGGTCCACGTACTTCGTCATGGAGTTCCTGGACGGCCAGGGCCTCGGCGATCTGGTCGCGAAGAGCGGCGTCATCCCCGTCCCGCGCCTCGTACACATCGCGAAGCAGATCGCGCGCGGCCTGGAAGCGGCGCACGCCCGCGGCATCGTTCATCGGGATCTCAAGCCCGACAACGTGATGCTCGTCCAGCGCGGCGACGATCGCGACTTCGTGAAGGTCCTCGACTTCGGCATCGCGAAGGTGAGCAGCGAGGCCGGCAAGCTCACGCGCGCGGGGAGCGTCTTCGGAACGCCGCACTACATGTCGCCCGAGCAGGCGGCGGGCGTGCCCGTCGATCACCGGACGGACGTCTACTCGCTGGGCGTCATTCTCTACGAGATGGCCTCGGGCAAGGTCCCCTTCGACGCCGACAATTTCATGGGGATCCTCACCCAGCACATGTACAAGTCGCCGGCTCCGATCCGCGCGCTCGTACCGCAGCCCCAGGACGTGCCGCCAGGGCTCGAGGCGATCGTGCTGAAGGCGCTCTCCAAGCGCCCCGAGCTCCGCTACGCGTCGATGGAAGACCTGGCGATCGATCTCGAGCGCGTCGAGCGCGGGATCGTGCCCGAGGCGGTGCAGGAGATGATGGGGCGCTCGGGCGGCTTCAACGTCCCCGCGGACTACTTTCGCAAGCAGCAAGCACCCGGCGGGCCGACGATGCTGCCGGCCACGCCGCCGCAGCGTCCCAAGAACAGCGCGCTCAAGGGCGTGATCGCGGCGGCCGCGACGGTCACGTTCCTCGTCGTCGCCGCGCTCGTCACGACCACGTTGCGCGCGTCACCGAAGCGTGATCTGCCGAGCGGCTCCGCGACCGTCGACCCCTCGGCGAGCGCGCTCCCGGCGACGAACGCGACCACGCCCCAGCCCGCGCCTCCGCTGGATCCGGCGACGCTGGTCCGCCCGGTCGTGGTCCTCACGGTCCCGACCGATGCCACCGTCTTCTCGGGGACGAAGAGCCTCGGCATGTCACCGGTGACGGTCGCGGTACCGCCGGACGGCAGCGTGACGGTCCGGGTCGAGCATCCTGGCTACCTCACGAAGGAGAGGGTCCTCGACGGCTCGAAGGCGCGCGAGAGCATCTCGCTCGACCGCGACTTCGGCAAGCCGGGCCCGCGCGCGAGCGGCGGCCGGATCATCCCACCGCCGCCGCCGCCGCCGCCACCCCCGGCGAGCGCAAAGGTCGTGAAGCCCGCGGCTCCCGAGCCGTGCAACCTCCCCAAGATGCGCGACCCGTTCGACGGCACCTGCCACTGACTCGGTAGCGCCCCAGCGAGAGAGCTCGTCCGGGGACAACGAATGCGTGGATGGACGACTCGTGGCAAACTCGCGCCACCATGGCCGTGAACGTCTCTCTTCCACTCGCCCTTCCACTCGCCCTTTCAGCCAGCGCGGACCCTCTCACCTTCGGCGGCGGCGGCGACGAGCCGGTCGACGCGCTGCTCGTCGTCAGCTTCGGCGGCCCCGAGGGGCCCGCGGACGTCGTTCCGTTCCTGGAGAACGTGACCCGTGGCCGCGGCATACCGCGCGAACGCCTGGTCGAGGTCGGCAAGCACTACGATCTCTTCCACGGAGTCAGCCCGATCAACGCCCACAACCGCGCGCTGGTCGCGGCGGTCGAACGCGAGCTCGCCACGCACGGGCCGAAGCTCCCCGTGTACTGGGGAAATCGCAACTGGGGCCCTTACCTCACCGACACCCTCGCGCAGATGGCCAACGACGGAATCAAGCACGCGCTCGCGTTCTTGACCTCCTGCTACAGCTCTTACTCGGGCTGCCGTCAGTACCGCGAGGACATCCAGCGCGCCCAGGCGCCGCTCGGCGAGCGCGCGCCGCGTGTCGACCGCATGCGCCACTACTTCAATCACCCGGGGTTCCTCGGACCCATGATCGAGCACACCTCGGCTTCGCTCGCGAAGCTCGACGAGGCAGCGCGAGGCCGGGCCCATCTCGCCTTCACCGCGCACAGCATTCCCACCTCGATGAACGATGGCAGCGGCCCCACGGGGGGCGGCTACGGCAACCAGCTCGCGGAGGCCGCGCGGATCGTGGCGGAGGCGGTGGGGGTGCCGCGCGAACGCTGGCAGCTCGTGTACCAGAGCCGCAGCGGTCCGCCCGCCATCCCCTGGCTCGAGCCGGACATCGGCGATCACATCGAAGCGCTTCACGGCAAGGGGGTGCGCGAGGTGGTGATGGTCCCGATCGGATTCACCTCCGACCACATCGAGGTGCTCTTCGACCTCGACGTGCAAGCCCAGGAGCGGGCTCGCGGGCTGCCCGGTCTCCGCCTCGAGCGCGCCGCCACGGTGGGCGCCGACCCCCGGTTCGTCACCATGATCCGCGAGCTGGTCGAGGAGCGGCGGTCGGGCTCGGCCGTCAAGCCCACGCTCGGAATCATGGGCCCGAGCCACGATGTGTGCCCCGGCACCTGCTGCCCTGCCCCCGCGCGCCGCCCCGCGCCGCCGCCTTCGCCCGCTTGAGATCGGGGGGCGACTGGACAACTGCCCCGCGTCGACCCTACGTCCTTCCCATGAACGCCACCTCTGCCGAGCGCAGCACGTTCACCGAACACGAGCTCCTCTCGACCGAGCCGCGCCTCGCGCCGCTGATTGCGGGGGGCGTGCGCTGTCACGGCGGGTTCGATGCCGCGGGCCGCTACCGCTCGCCGCGCACCGTGCATCGCGCGCCCGCCGTTCGCGCCTGGCAGGCACGGCTCGAGCGCGAGGG
>JAYTBL010000872.1:0-7321 GCA_043736975.1 Polyangiaceae bacterium | reverse complement strand
CCGAGATTCCGCGGGCGATGCCCATGGCGTAAGGCACGAAGCGCGGCGGTTCCTCGCTGCGGTCCTCGAGGCCGGCGATCACGTAGAGCGTCACGTTGCCCGGGAGTACGACGAGCGAGAACTGGTAGCCGCTCGTGCCCGGCGTGTCGGGCGTGATCGCCTCGTCGGCCGAGGGGAGCTGGAAGGCGTCATTCGGTGAGCCCGAGACCTCGAAGACGTACGCCGCCTGGCGCTCGGTCGGCTTGGTGGGTGCGGGCACGGTGGTCCACCCGGAGCGTTGGAACTCGGCGCCGCCGGGGAACAGCATGTTGCCCTCGATGAGGCCGCCAAAGCGACCGGTGCCGCCGCCGGTGGAAGGCGGATCGCCATCGGCGCACGCGGGGTCGAGCGTCGGCGAGAGGTACATCGTGACGGTGTCGACCGGAACGTCGACGTACGACATCGGCTGGTGACACTTCGCAGAGGCCGTGACCGTGACCTTCGAGCCGGGGAGGCCGCTGAACTCGGTGACGCCGGTGGCGGCTGTCGACTGGAGGACGCCGGTGGCGAGCGACGAGCCCGCGACCACCTTCGCGCCTGCCAGCGGAACGCCCGTGAAGGCATCGAACGCGAGGACGCGCAGCCGGCCGCTCAGCGCGCCACCGGAGAGCCCACCGCGGTACCCGTCGGGCGAGTCGCTGTAGCTGAAGGCATCGCGGGCCTGGAGCGTCTTGCCGTCGGAGGTCTTGACGGTCACGTCCTTCGCGCCGGGCGCGCCGGTAGGCGTGAGGCACTCCAGCTTCGTGGCGCTGGTGACGACGACGCTGGTGCACGCCACGCCGCCGATCGCGACGGTGGTGCCGAGCGCGCTCCAGCTCGTACCGCTGCCAGTGAGCGCGATGCGCGTGCCGCCGCTGGTGGCGCCGCTGTCGGGCTGGACCACGAACGCGTCGAAGTAGAACCCGTTCTTGAGCGTGCGCTCCTTGGCGGTGGCCTCGTCGCGGATGCGGACGTCGACGAAGCCGGGCGGCCCGGCGGGCGTGACGATCGCTGCGCGCGTGGGATCGCTCGCGAGCACCGACGCAGGGGGCACCTCGATACCGCCGAGGAACACGCGCAGCTTCGAGGAGAAGCCGCGGCCAGAGAGCACCGAACGCGTGCCGCCGCTGAAGGGACCGTGCGACGGATTGAGGCCCTCGAGCGCGAAGGGATCGCCGAGATCGACGTCGCTCCGCGAGAGCCCCGAGTCGCCGAGGTTCGTGCTCGACGGATCGCTGCCGTCCTCCGCGGCGAGCAGCGCCGGTCCAGCGCCGGGCAGGCACGCGCCGAGCACGATCGTGGCGCCGCCGCACGCGAGCGTGGCGGAGACGGCGAGTCCGAAGCGAAAACGCGTCACATGTCGAGGTTACGCGGCCACGGCCTCGAGCGCCACCGGTCCGACGCGACGGCCGCGATCGCTCGAACGCCACGTCGCCGCGCTCAGCCCGCGCGCGTCGCGCGGCGGAGGATGTCGATCGCGATCCGCTTGCGGCCTTGGGGCACGTTCGGAAGCTCATCGTTCGCGGCGCGCGCCGAGGCGGGCGCGCGTCGCTCGGGCGCTGTACCCGGCGCCGGCGTGTCGAGACCGGCGTTGGGCCCGACGCACGCGGGGCACCCGAAGTCACAAGGGCAGGTCTCGACGAGGCGGAGCGCGCGCGCCAGGAGCAGCTCGCGCTGCTCGAAGATACGCTCCGCGAGGCCGATGCCGCCGGGCGTGTGCTCGTAGAGGAAGAGCGTCGGCGAGTATCCGGGCTGCGGGCCGCCGCGCATCTTGCGCGGCACTGCGGGCAGCGCGACCGGCAGATCGCTGCCGGTCTCGACGGGCGCTGCGTCCTCGCCCCGCGCGGTGTCGCCGAGCGTGCAGCCGAGATCGCGCGGGTCGCACATGAGCGCCAGGGTCGACACGATCTCGAGCGCGATGCCCGCGCCGCGTAGCCCGTCGATCGCGGCCGCGCGCCCCTGCGGGATCTGCTGGCATACGCTCTCCGGCACGGTGAGCCAGAACGACGTCGTGTGCATCTGCATCTCGGGCAGGCGCACGTCGCCGTAGCCCGCGTTCTCGTGCGTGTAGAACTTGATCTTCTTGTAGCCGACGACCTTCTCCACGACCGAGACCTCGCCCCACCCGGTGGGCCACGCCTCATCGGAGGGCGGGTCGATCACGGCGGCGGGGCCCGTGCCGAACTCCTCCATCACGCTGACCGTCGTGTAGGTCATGGCGTCGGTCCAGTAGTCCGGCTTCACCTTGCGGACGAACGCCTTGTGGTTCTCGTAGTCGAACTTCTCGACCTGCCAGCACTCGCCGTCGTGCTGGTAGATGGCCTGCTCGTGCACCATCGTGTGCGCGCCGCGCCAGTCGATCTCGGCGATCGTCTTGTCGTGCTCGGCGTCGATGATGACCACGTTGTCCCAGCCGATCGAGCGGAGCGAGACGTTGTTCGCAGGGTACGCGTCGGCGGCCCAGTGGAACGTGCCGCTCGTCTCGTGCAGGACCTTGTGCGCGACCAGGAACTCGAGCGCCGAGGACGTGTCGTCCGCGTCGAGCGTGCCGTACTGCTCGCCGCGACGGAACGGGAGCTCGAACGCCCCGCACTTCAGGTGCTGGATGAGGATCTCGGGGTTGTCGGCGTCGATACGGGCCTCCTCGACGGCGGCGCCGAGCAGGTACTCCGGCGACCGCGCGAGGTACTGGTCGAGCGGCGCGCTCGAGGTCACGAGCACGCAGATGCTTCGCTCGCCGCGGCGCCCGGCGCGGCCGAAGCGCTGCCAGGTCGCCGCGACCGACCCGGGGTAGCCCGCGCAGACGACGGCATCGAGGCCGCCGATGTCGATGCCGAGCTCGAGCGCGTTCGTGGCGATGACGCACAGCACCTCGCCGGCGCGCAGCTTGCGCTCGATCTCGCGGCGCTGCTCGGGCAAATAGCCGCCGCGGTAGCCCATGATTCGCGAGGCATCGATGTCGGGCGCCACCTTGTCGCGCAGGTAGCGAAGCATGACCTCGACGTTGTTGCGCGACTGCCCGAACACGATGGTCGGCACCTGCGCGCGCACGAGATCGGTGGCCAGCATGACCGCCTGCTTCACGTAGCTGGCGCGGATGCCGAGCTCCGCGTTCACCACCGGCGGGTTGAACATGAAGACGCGGCGCTCGCCCTGCGGCGCGCCGTTCTCGGTGATGGCGACGAGCTCGTGGTCGGGCGCGTCCTTGCCGATCCCGAAGATGCGCGCCGCGTGCTCGCGCGGGTTGCCGATGGTGGCGGTGGCGCCGATGAGCAGGGGCGTCGACCCGTGGAACTTCGCGACGCGCATGAGGCGCCGCAGCACGTTCGCGACGTGCGAGCCGAACACGCCCTTGTACGTGTGTAGCTCGTCGACCACGACGTAGCGCAGGTTCTGGAACGTGCGCGCCCACGCGGTGTGGTGCGGCAGGATCCCGGCGTGGAGCATGTCGGGATTCGTGAGGACGATCCCGGTGCGCTCGCGCGCCGCCCGCCGCGCGTCACCCGGCGTATCGCCGTCGTAGACCACCGCGCCGCTCTCGAGGCCGCTCGCGCGCATCAGCTCGCGAAGGCCGGCCTCCTGATCGCGGGCCAGCGCCTTGGTCGGGTACAGGTAGAGGGCCCGCGCATCGCGATCCTCGAGCATCGTCGAGAGGACGGGGAGGTGGAAGCAGTAGCTCTTGCCGCTCGCCGTGGGCGTCGCCACCACCATCGCGCGGGTCCGCGGATCGCGCGCCGCCATGAACGCGCGTGCCTGGTGCTCGTAGAGCTCGGTGACGCCGCGCCCGCGAAGCGCGAACGCGATGGGCGTGGCGAGCCCGGCCGGGAAGGGCGCCATCGACGACGCCCGCGGGGGGAGCGTCTCGTCGGCGGTGAGGCACGGCTTGACGATCCGGCTCTCGAGCCAGTCCTCGACGACCGCGTCGACGCCGCGAGGCGTCTTCCAGGGGATCCGGCTGCCCTTGCCTGACTTCGTCATGATGACTGAACATCCAAGCAGGCTTTGGCGGCCGAGGAAAGTGAAAGGCGACCCCGCAACCGACGTGACGGGCTCCAGGCAATTGAGTACGGTTCGCGATCTCTTCGCGATCTCTTCGCGAGCTCGGGCTTCCCCAGCGCTGAACATCTGAACATCCAACTGCCCGCCCGCGAATGACCGACCCGACCGAAGCCCAGACGCCCGCGACTGCTCCCGCCGCCGAGCTGACCGGGCCGCCGCCGACCAAGGAGACCGCCTCGCCCGAGATTGCGCAGGGTGACGGGGTGACCGAGGCCCCTGCGCCCGGCTCCGACGTCGTCACCGAACCTGCGGAGGAGCTCCTCGCGCCGAACATCCCGCGCCTCGAGCGCCCGGTGGGCACGTCGCGCGCGATCCCCGAGACCATCCTCGGCCCGCGCCCTTCACCGACGTTCCTGGCGGTGGTCGCGATCGTATCGCTCGCCTCGGACATCATCACGAAGCTGTGGGCGGAGAAGCGCCTCGAGGGCTACCCGGGCTACGTGAACGTCGTCGACAATCACCTGATGTTCGTCCTCGCGAAGAACAAGGGCGGCGCGTGGGGTCTCCTCCAGGGTCAGAGCGAGAACGTCCGCCGGCCGTTCTTCCTCCTCGTTTCGGTCGCGGCGATCGCCTTCATCGTGACGCTCTACCGGCGCCTCCAGCCGCGTCAGCACGCGCTGAAGTGGGGCCTGCCGCTCGTCCTCGGCGGAGCGCTCGGCAACGTGTTCGATCGCATCCGCTACGGCTTCGTCATCGACTTCATCGACTACCGCGCGGACTGGCTCCACAAGTTCAACGAGCTGATCCAGAAGAAGTACCCCGCGCATATCGTCACGGACCACTGGCCGACCTTCAACGTCGCGGACATCGCGATCTGCGTGGGCGTCGGCCTGATGGCGGTCGACATGCTGACGTCGCGACGCGGCAAGAAGCCCGCCCCCCCGCCGGACGTGCCGCTCGAGCCGGTGGCGGTCATGCCCGAGGCGGCCCTCGCGGACGCCCCGCCGGCCCCGCCGGCCCCGCCGGCCCCGTCCGACGCCGAGCCGACGACCGACACGACGACGCAGACCTGAGCGATCGTCGGGCCTACGACGGCTCGAGCCACGCGACGGGCGTGGGCTCGTCGTCGGTGGGCCGCGGAAACTGGCTGTCGCTCCGCTCGACCACGGCCGCGTCGAGCCCGCGGTAGCTGACACCGCTCGCGTAGGTGTCGTAGAGAGTCAGGGAAGTCATCGCACCGCGCAGATGACCGGATCGCTAGAAGAGCGCCGCCCTTCTAGAGCTTGCCGGCGCGGAGGAGGCGCTCGGCGAGATCGGCGCGGCGAAGGCGGCGCGAGCGCTCCGCGAGGACGATGCCCTCGAGGTGCTTGAAGGCGCTCTCCACGTCATCGTTGACCACCAGGTAGTCGAAGAAGCCGTAGTGCTCGATCTCCACCTTCGCCGCCTCGAAGCGGCGCCGCACGACCTCCTCGGTCTCGCTGGCGCGCCCGCGGAGCCGGCGTTCGAGCTCGATCATCGAGGGCGGCAGGATGAACACCGCCACCGCATCGGCGTGCTTCGCGCGGATCTGTCGGGCGCCCTGGTAGTCGATGTCGAAGATCATTCCCGCGCAGCCGGGCTCGGAGCGCGCGCGCTCGATCTCCGCGTGCGAGGTCCCGTAGCAGTTGCCATGGACCTCGGCCCACTCGACGAACGCCTCGCGCTCGACGAGTCCGTCGAAGTCGTTGCGCTCGATGAAGTGGTAGTCCCGGCCGTCGCTCTCGTTCGCGCGCGGCTTACGCGTGGTGTGCGAGACGCTGAAGCGCATCGACGCGAAGCGCTCCTGGAGCTTGCGCGTGAGCGTCGTCTTCCCGGCGCCGCTCGGCGAGGAGAGGATGAGGAGCAGGAAAGGATCGACCATCGCGGTGCGGCTATCATAGCCCAGCTACTCGATGTTCTGAACCTGCTCTCGCATGCGTTCGATCTCGGCCTTCAGCTCGACGACCGAGTGCGCGATGCCGGAATCCTGGCTCTTGGCCCCGATGGTGTTGGCCTCGCGGGCCATCTCCTGGAGCAGGAAATCGAGGCGACGCCCCACCGCCTCGGGGCTGGCGAGGAGAGACTCGAAGTGCGAGACGTGGCTCTCGAGCCGCGTCAGCTCCTCGCAGATGTCCACGCGGTCGGCATAGAGGGCGACCTCCTGCTCGAGGCGGCCCGGGTCGAGCGCGACTTCGGACGCGATCCGTAAGCGCTCGGCGCGGTCCTTCAGCTTCTTCTTGTAGACCTCGACCACGAACGGTGCCCGTTCGTCGACCAGACGCGCCAGCTTCCGCACCGTCACCAGACGGCGCATGATGTCCTCGGCGAGGGAGTTGCCCTCGCGCAGGCGCATGGCATCGAGCGCAGCGAGCGCGCTGTCGAAGGCGACGGACACCGCCGCCCGCACCGCGTCTCCGTCCTGCTCGATGGCTGGAACGAAGAGGTCGGGCACCGCCCCCAGCAGCGAGAGCGGGACATCCATCCCGGGCGCGAGCTCGTCGCGGAGGGCGACCAGCGCCGCGAACACGCTGCGAGCCCGCTCCTTGTGGATGCTGACTGCGCCCAGCGCCGCGGCCTCGACGCGCACCGTGACGTCGAAGCGGCCGCGCGTCAGCCGCTCGCGCGCGAGGGTCTCCACCGCGGCCGCGAGGTCGGGGAGCTGGTTCGGCGCCCGCACGCGGACGTCGAGATAGCGGTGATTGACCGCGCGGATCTCGACGCTGAGCCTTCCGCTCGGCGGAGTGGAGGGGTCACCGGTGAGCGGGGCGTCTCCGATGCCGAAGCCCGTCATGCTCCGCATCGGGGCGGTGCAGCCGCGAGCCCGGCGTCAGCCGAGCCCGCGCCTCCGCTTCGCTGCCTCGAGCGCCCGCGAATACTCGATGTCCCACGCCGCGCTGCCTTCCTTGACGTGCTTGATCTGCGCGCGCACCTCGGTGTCGATCGCCGAGTCGGCCTGCATGTTCTTCTTGAAGATGGGCGCCATCCGGCGGCGGAGCGCGACGTCCTCGGCGTAGACCTCTTCGACATGGGAAGAGTGCATGAGCATCGCGACGACCTGATCGAGCAGGTAGTCGAGCGACTCGTCGCCCACCTTGATGCCGTGGTGCTCGGCGATCTGCTCGCGGACCTTGCCGAACTCACCCTCGCTGCGCCCGGTGCGGGAGAGGAGGTCGCGGGTCTTCTCGTCGACGACCTTCTCGGTCTCGAGGTAGCTGCGGAGGACGGACTCGACGTCCGCGACCACCTCTTTTTGGGCGCCGGCGTCCTCGAGGTCGATGTCCTTCGA
>JAYTBL010000871.1:0-15860 GCA_043736975.1 Polyangiaceae bacterium | reverse complement strand
CGCCTCCGCCTTCGTCCTCGGCTCTCTCGTCGCCTGCTCGAGCAGCACCGGCGACAGCCCCAACGGCAGCACCACCGACGTCGCCAGCTGCACCGTCGCCGGGCGCACCGGAAAATCCCAGTGCCAGGCCGACGCGCCGCCGGGCTTCCCCGCGCAGTCACCCGTCTCGTGCTCGGCGGGCACCTACTGCGTGACCGACGCGTCGAAGTACGAGGCCGTTTGCAGGGAAGGCTGCCAGAGCGACGAGAGCTGTGGTCCTTCGGAGCGCTGCGTGAAGTGCCCCGGCTCGAGCACCGGCTCGTGCCGCACCTGCAACATCACCGATGCCGATGCCTGCGCCGAGAAGCCGAAGCCCGACGCCGGCCCGAAGCCCGAGGCCTGCACGCGCAACACGTTCTTCGATGAGGACTGCACCGCGCCGGGCAAGGCGTTCGAGTGCCCGACCACCATCGAGCCGACAGGACAGGGTACTTGTGCGCAGACGAAGCTCGCGGGTGTCTGGTGCTGCGGCGGCGCCGTGGCCAGCTGCAAGCGCGACACGACGTTCGATCAGACAGAGTGCGGCCGTCCAGGACCCAACGGTCCGCGGCCGCCCAAAGGCTACACCTGCGAGTCCGACAGCCCGCCCATCGATCCCGCGTGCGTGCAGGGGGATTTGCCCATCCACTGGTGCTGCCCCAAGTGATGGGGGAGCTGAGCGACGATCAGGAGCGAGGAATCGAGCGCTGCGCTCCGGAGCTCGTCTCGGCGGGCGCGACGGCGTGACCCTTCACGAAGTGCGGACCGTCCTTGAGCGGATCGTAGCTGTCGTCCTGGTAGGACGAGATCTCGGCATCCATCTTGATCTCGGTGGTCTGCGGCGTGGTCCAGGTCTTCATGGCGGCTCCTACGATTGTTGCACTTCAGGAGGTCGTGTCCAGCGTGATCGCGGCGCTCGTCACCGGGGAATGGGCGCGCCCTCGGAGATCCAGGCCTGGACCTCATCGAGGCCCTCGGGGCTGAGGCCACCGGCGGGCATCTGCGGGAAGCCCTGGCCCTTGAGCCGCAGCACGAGCTCGCTGTCGAGGTTGCCCGGCACGACGTAGGCGCCGCGACCGGGCTTCACCGCGCGAAGGCGGGTGGCGTTGCCGATGGCGTCGCACTTCAGGAGCGCGAGGCCGCCGGCGAAGCCGGGACCGGCGCCGTGGCAGCCGACGCACGAGGTGTCGATGACGTCGCGCTGGACGCGCGAGAAGGAGTCGCTGCGCTGCGCGAGCGCCTGGCAGCGCGCGCGCTCGTCGGCGCTGACCACCAGCCGCTGCGGGGGGAGCGGCCGCAGCGGCGCGCCGTTGCCCGCGCTGGGATCGAAGAACACGCGGAGCACGTCGTTGTTCTTGTCCTCGGTGACATAGAGCGAGCCGTCGCTCGCGACCGCGACGTCGACCGGCGCGCCCTGGGGATCGCTCCCGTCGGCGCTCTTCTCCCAGCCGCGGATGATGTCGAGCGGCTCGCCGGCGCCGGGGACGCCCTGCGCGTTCACCGGCACCAGCATCAGGCGATGACCGTACTCGCGATAGCCGTGGAACGTGACGATGAGCTGGTTCTGGTACGCCGCCGGGAACATCGTACCGGTGTAGAACTGCATGCCGAGCGGCGCGACGTGGCCGGGCAGGAGCAGCGCCGGGTTCTTGTAGTTCCGGCAGTCGACGCGGCCGCGGTACTCGGGGTTGGGCGTACCGTTGTCGATGCAGTAGGGCCAGCCGTAGTGCGCGCCCTCCTGGATGACGTTGAGCTCCTCGTGCGGGAGATCGCCTTCCTGATCGGTGAGCGAGGCATCGAGCTTGTTGATCGCGTCGCGCGAGTTCTCGCCCTGGATGAGGATGTTCGAGGTGGGGTGCACCGCGAGCGCCATCGAGTTGCGCAGGCCGCGCGCGATGGTGGTGAACGTGGTCGCGAGGTGATCCGGGCCCTCGAGGACGTACTTGCGGATCGCGCCGCGCGCCGACGCGCCCTCGGCCTCGGCGCAGGGGAACGGGTAGCCCTGCGGCGGCCGCGCGCCCGCGCCCTGCTCGCAGGTGTCGGAGGCGGAGCCAATGTTGACGTACATCGTCCAGGGATCGCGCGTGTCGAAGACGAACTTCTTCAGCGGATGACGCGCGCCGCTCGTGCCGTCGGGCTTGAGCTCGCCGGGGAGGTTCTTGACGACCAGCTTGAGCGGCGGCTGCTTGTACGCGTCGGGGCCGGCGAGCGGGCCGGTCTTCGCGAGCTTGCGTGTGGGGTCGCTCTTCAGCGGCGCGGCGTAGGGATCGAAGCGGTAGATGGCGTCGGGCGTGCCGACGTACACGAGCTGATCGGGGCCGACGGCGATGGCGCTCGGCTTGTCGATGCCGGCGTTGATCTTCGTCTTGGAGAAGGTCTTGTCGGCGTTGCGGCGGAGGAGCCAGACGCCGCCGCGGTCCTTGGCCCAGCCGCCCATCTCGGCGACCACCAGGTCGCCGGTCGCGAGCTGCGCGATGCCGCGCGCGAAGGTGATGCCGGTGGTGACGACGCCGACGCAGACGCCGGCGGGGGTCTTGAGGTTCTTGGCGCGGGGGAGGCCATCGCAGAGACCGTCGGTGGTGTAGGCCTCCTGGCCGGAGGCCTCGTCGACCGCCTCCTCTTCACCGGGGTTGCTGCAGGCGGGGACGACCGCCGCGGCGAGGAGGGCGGTGACCGCGAAGCCGAGGAGGAGGACCGGTTTCATCGAGGGTGCAACCGATGCAGCAATGTGTGGTCCAACGTACGCCTCGGGCAAATTGCGCAGTTTGTCGGGGCCCGGCCGGGCGATCGGATCCTCCTTGATCCACGCCTTTGCCGGATTCTTTCACCAGCCCCGGGCAGGAAACGGACGGCCGCGAGTACGATGGCCCCGTGCGCGCCATCGTGATCGGGTCAGCGGCGGGTGGCGGCTTCCCGCAGTGGAACTGCGGCTGCTCCAACTGCGCGGGGGTCCGCGAGGGCCGCGCCGGGCTCATCGGGCGCACCCAGGACTCGCTCGCGGTGACCGCGGACGGCGAGCGGTTCGCGCTCGTCAACGCCTCGCCCGACATCCTCGCGCAGATCAAGGCGACGCCCGCGCTCTGGCCGCGCGCGCCGCGCCACACGCCGATCGGCGCGATCGTTCTGACCAACGGCGACATGGACCACGTGCTCGGGCTCTTCTCGCTGCGCGAGTCGCAGCCGCTCGCGCTCTACGCGACGCCGCCGGTGTGGCAAGGGCTAGAGGCGAGCATCCTGGTGCGCACGCTGAAGCGCTTCGAGGGCCAGGTGGTGTTCCGCCCGCTGCGGATCGGCGAGGAGACGGAGCTGCGCGACGCGGCGGGCAGCTCGCTGGGCCTGCACGTGCGCCCGTTCGCAGCGCCAGGGAAGCTGCCCGTGCACCTCGTGGGGCACGCGGCAGAGAGCGCGGAGGACAACGTGGGGCTGACGATCCGCGAGGCGCGCTCACCCGCGGCGCCAGCGCTCGCGTACGCCGCAGCCTGTGCGAGCGGGAGCGACGTCGATCTCTCGGGCCATGCCGCGGTGCTCTTCGACGGCACGTTCTTCCGCGAGGACGAGCTGGTGCGCCTCGGCCTCTCGAAGGCGGTCGCGAAGGACATGGCGCACGTGCCGATCAGCGGCAGCATCGGCAGCCTGGAGCAGCTCGCCGGGCTCGCGGCGCGCAAGATCTACACCCACATCAACAACACCAACCCCATCCTCGACGAGCGCAGCGAGGAGCGCCGCACCGTGGCGGCGGCGGGCTGGGAGGTCGCGTTCGACGGCCTGGAGATCACTCTATGACCGACGCGCTGCTCGATGCCCAGGCCTTCGTCGAGCGCCTGCGCTCCGAGGGCGCGCGGCGCTACCACAATCACCATCCATTCCACATCGCGATGCACGCCGGCACGCTCACGCGCGAGCAGATCCAGGCCTGGGTGCGGAACCGCTTCTATTACCAGACGAGGATCCCCATCAAGGACGCCATCATCGTCTCGAAGTCGGAGGATCCGGCGTTCCGACGGCTGTGGCTGCATCGGATCACCGACCACGACGGCCCGCGCGACGGCGAGGGCGGGCTCGCGCAGTGGCTGCGCCTGGCGCACGGCGTAGGGCTCGACGTCGAGGAGGTGAAGAGCCTGCGCGGCGTGCTGCCGGGCGTACGCTTCGCGTGCGATGCCTACGTGCAGCTGGTGCGCGAGCGACCGCTGGTGGAGGCGGTCGCCTCGTCGCTCACCGAGTTCTTCGCGCCCGACATCATGGCGCGGCGCATCGTGGCCTGGGAGCAGCACTACCCCTGGGTGGAGGCGGAGACGCTCGCCTACTTCCGCGGCCGCGTGACCCGCGCGAAGGCCGACTCCCACGAGGCCATCGACTACGTGCTGGCGAACGCGCCCACGCGCGCGGTGCAGGAGCGCTGCATCGAGGCGTTGATCACCAAGACGCAGATCCTGTGGGCCTTGCTCGATGCGCTGAGCGTCGCGCATCCGCTCGCGTGATGGTCATCAACGGCGCCTTCGTCCCCCGGCTCGCCAAGAAGGCGCGGCTGAAGCTCGATCGCCACACCGGCAAGACGATGATCCTCTACCCCGAGCGCGGCCTCGAGCTCAACGGAGCGGCGACGGCGATCGCGCACAAGCTCGACGGCCTGCGCTCGGTCGCGGGGATCGCCGAGGAGCTCGCGCGGGAGCACGAGGGCGCGCCGCGGGAGGCGATCGAGAAGGACGTCGTGGCGTTCGTCACTTTGCTCCAGGCCAAGGGCCTGCTGGAGCGCGCGTGATGGAGGCGCCGCGCCCCTACACGCTGATCGCGGAGCTGACCTACCGCTGCCCGCTGCGCTGTCCCTACTGCTCGAACCCAACCGATCTCGCGGCGCACGGCGCGGAGCTCACCACCGAGGACTGGTGCCGCGTGTTCGCCGAGGCCGAGGAGCTCGGCGTGATGCAGCTGCATCTCACGGGCGGCGAGCCGCTGGCGCGCAAGGATCTCGAGGTGCTCGCGGCGCGCGCGCACGGGCTGGGGCTCTACACCAACCTGGTGACGAGCGGTGTCCCGCTCACGCAGGCGCGGCTCGAGATGCTGGCGGCGGCGGGCGTCGATCACGTGCAGGTGAGCGTGCAGAGCGCGACGCCCGCGCTGGCCGACGAGATCGCCGGCTACGCGGGGCACGCGCAGAAGATCGAGGTGATGCGCTGGGTGAAGGCGCTCGGCCTGCCGCTCACCATGAACGTGGTGCTGCACCGCGCGAACCTCGGCGAGATCGACGCGCTGGTGGCGCTCGCCGAGGAGGTGGGCGCCGATCGCCTGGAGCTCGCGAACACGCAGTACGTGAGCTGGGCGCTCTCGAACCGCGCGCAGCTCTTGCCGACGCGCGAGCAGATCGAGCACGCCGCGCAGGCCGCGGCCCCGCATCGCGAGCGCCTGCGGGGCACGATGGACGTGCTGTTCGTGAAGCCCGACTATTTTGGCACCACGCCCAAGGCGTGCATGGACGGCTGGGCGCGGCGCTTCGTGCAGGTGATCCCCGATGGCCGCGTGGTGCCGTGCCATGCCGCGACGAGCATCACCTCGCTGACCTTCGACAACGTGCGCGAAGCCTCGCTCGGTGAGATCTGGCAGCGCTCGCCAGCGATGCTCGCGTACCGCGGCGAGGCGTGGATGAAGGAGCCGTGCCGCACCTGTGATCGCCGCACCATCGACTTCGGCGGCTGCCGCTGCCAGGCCTTCGCGCTGACCGGCGACGCCACCGAGGCCGACCCCGCGTGCAGCCTCTCCCCCCACCGTGCAGCGATCGACGCGGCGGTCGCCGCGGATCGCCCCGAGGAGCGGAGGTATCTGTACAGGGGCCGCTAGAGCTTCGATGAAGGTGGATGTGTGCACGAGTCTTGCTGATGCCCTGGCCAGGCACCCGCCCGAGGCTCACTCCATGTCATCCTTCGCCCTTCGCGCTTTCGGATTTGCTGGCGTTTCCTTCATGATTTCGGCATGTGCCGCGTCGGTGGGCCCGGCTCGGGGCTCTGGGGAGGTGGGTAAGCTCGCCCCCGCCCTCTCGATCCAGGCGCTCGACGGGAAGATGGTCACGCCAGCGTCGGGAAGGGTCACCGTCGTCGAGTTCTGGGCGACCTGGTTCACGCCCTGCTCGAAGTCGCTGTCCCAGCTCGAGGAGCTCAAGAAGCGGAGCGGCGGCAACGTCGACGTCATCGGGATCGCACTCAACGACACGACCGGGGGCGTCTCGGACTTCGCGAAGGCGCGGGGCGTCTCCTTCCCCATCGCGTGGGATGAGCATCAGACCCTGAAGCGGCGATGGAAGGTCACGACGCCGGGGACGATGTACATCCTCGACGGCAAGGGCACGGTTCGGTTCGTCCACGAGGCAGACAAGAACAAGGACGATGGCGACGTGATCGCGCGCGAGGTCGCGGAGCTGGTCAGCGAGATCTCCTCGAACGTCGAGCCCGGTGCAGAACGCGTCGCGAACGCTCCGGCAACGACCCCCGCAACGGCCGTGGCATCCGCCACCGTGCCGACCGCGGTCCCCGTAGCGGCGGCTCACGCGCCGTCGGCCGAGGAGACGAGCGCACCGCCGGTAAGCGAACCGGCGAAGGCTCCGAAGCCCCGGGCGAAGGCGTCGGGGAAGAAGCCGAGCGTGACGAAGCAGAAGAAGTAGACGCTCGTGCGAGGAGCCCGCCCCGCTGGCAGCGCAACCGCGAGAGCGGCGAGACCAACCGAGCCCGGCTTGCTACAGTCCGCGCGCCGTGACGACCGCCCCCCGCCCGCCGCTCGCCCTCCCCGACTCCGCTCCCCTGCGCGCGCCCCAGGGCTTCGCCGCGCGGCTCGAGGCGGTGGGCGCTGCCATCGACGACGACGCGCTGGCGCGCCTCGGCGACTACCTCGCGCGGCTGCTCGCCATGAACGCGCAGATGAACCTCACCGCGATCCGGAGCGCGGACGAGGCGTGGGAGCGGCATGTCCTCGACGCGCTGACGCTCCTCCCGCTGCTCGCCCAGGTCCCCTCGGGCGCGCGCGTCGTCGACGTCGGGTCTGGCGGCGGGCTCCCCGGCATTCCGCTGGCGATCGCGCGTCCCGATCTCGCGATCACGCTGGTCGAGGCCACGCAGAAGAAGGCGGCGTTCCTCGAAGCGGTCAGCGAGGCGCTCCACCTCACGAACGTGTCGGTGCATGCCGAACGCGCCGAGGAGCTCGGTCGAGACGAGCTCCGCGAGGCGTTCGAGGTGGTGACGGCGCGCGCCGTGGGGCGCGTGAAGGTGCTCGCGCCGCTGCTGTTCCCTCTCGCGCGTCCGGGAGGGCTCGTCCTCCTCATCAAGGGCCAGCGCGCCGACGAGGAGCTGCTCGAGGCGAAGGCCACGCTCGTGAAGCTCGGAGCAGCTCACGAGAAGACCGTCGCCACGCCGACCGGGCGCGTGGTGGTCCTGCGCAAGCGCGCGTGACGAACGGTCAGCCCATCACCAGGCGCAGCAGCGTGTAGAGCCCGAAGCCGAGGCCCGCGCCGACCTGGACCACCGTCACGCGGCGGAACATCGTGCGCATCGGGACGTCACGGCACGCCCAGAGCGCGCCCGCCGACATCGGGACCCAGGCGCCGCCGAGGAGCAAGGCATCGAGCGGCCGTCCGCCCGCGCGCGCCGACAGTGCCATGCATAGTGCACCCATCACCGAGAGCGCGATCACGGCGGCGGACGTCCCGCGACGTCCCAGCACCATCGCCGCGGTGTGGTCGCCGCGCGCGGCGTCCTCCTCCACCTGGAAGATCTGCGTGAGCGGATAGATCGCGCCCACCAGCAGCGCCGCGCCCGCGAGACCCCACGCCGCCTCCGCGGTCACCTGCGCGGTGCCCGTCGCCACCACGCCCGCGAGCGAGCCCAGCGCGCCCTGCCCGAACATCACGACCGCCCAGCTCCCGAAGGGGCGCGCCTTCAGCCGCGTCGACGGATGCGAGTACATCACGCCCAGCACCGCGTAGAGCAGACACGCCGCGAAGAAGCGCAGGTCGACCAGCGCGGCGAGCGCGAGCCCAATCGCCTGCAGGGCGAGGCTGCCCGGCAGCAGCCAGGGGCCGGGCGGCGGCGGCGCCTCGAGGCCGCCGACCGGCCCCTCGTCCTTGTCGTAGTGCGAGTTGAACGCGGTGGTGCCGCCGTAGAAGCACACCTGGAGCACCACGAACGCCAGGGCGAAGCGCCAGCCGAGCGGGGTATGCGCGAGCGCGGCGCCCCAGAGCATGAATGGCGCGAGCGTGAGCTGGAAGGGCAGGCGCAGGTGAACGAGGAAGTTCTTCGCGTGCGAGGCGTGCGAGGACGACGCCGCGATCGGCGCTCCTCCCATGGGGGTCTCGGTGATCGGCTCGCGCATCGCTTCCGCTCTCGCGCAAGCAACGTCCGCGCCGCCTGGCTTGTCCAAGCGGAACACGCTAGGACGTGCTCCGCGCTGTGGCAACATGGTCGCCCCGACGGGCCGCGGGGCGTTCCTGCGTGCTGCCCGAGAAGAGTCACCGGAATTCTGGGTGGCATGCCTCGTGCTTGCGTCGCTCGCGCCATGAGCGTGACCATCCCCGACGACGCGCCGCGACTCGCACAATTCACGAGCGTCCGCCCAGCGTACTCCACGCCGCAGGCGACCACGCTCGACTGGCTGGCGCGCGCGCACACCGTCGCGGAGCAGGCACGGGATCCGGAGGGCATCGCCTCCGACCCCGAGCGCTTCCACGACCGCCTGCGGAAGCTGCTGGGGCGGGTGGCGTGCAGCCAGGAGATGCTCGAGGAGCGCGGCCACGACGTCGCCGACTGCGGCCACCAGAGCTGGGACGAGATGTCGATCTACGACGTGCATCGCCACCCCGAAGGCGCCGGCACCGCTGCACGCACCGCGCTCTTCTCGCGCATCGCGCTCGCCGCCTGCGAGCGGCTCTACGAGCTCGAGGACGAGCCACCTCGCGATCTGGTGCACGTCACCTGCACCGGCTACGCGTCGCCGAGCGCGGCGCAGCGTCTGGTCGCCAAGCGCGGCTGGGGCCAGACCACCCGCGTGACTCACGCCTACCACATGGGCTGCTACGCCGCGCTGCCTGCCGTCCGCATCGCCGCCGGGCTCGTCGCCTCCAACCGCGGCGCCACGCGCGCCGACATCGTGCACACCGAGGTCTGCTCGCTCCACCTCCAGCCCACCGCGCACGACGCCGAGCAACTCGTCGTGCAGAGCCTCTTCGCCGATGGCCACGTCCGCTACTCGGTGGAGCGGTCCCCGGCGCGGACCCCCGCGCTCGCGGTGCTCGCCCTCCGCGAGGAGATCCTGCCCGAGACCACGGAGTCGATGACCTGGACGTGTGGCGATCACGGCATGCACATGACGCTGGGGCGCGAGGTCCCCGCGCTCATCGCCGCGCACGTGCGCCCCTTCGTCGAGGCGATGTTCGCAGAGGCCGGCCTCTCGCTGCGCGCGCACGGCCCGAAAACGATCTTCGCGGTCCACCCCGGCGGCCCGCGGATCATCGATGCCGTCCAGCGGACGCTCGAGCTCCACGACGGTCAGGTCGCGCTGAGCCGCGACGTCCTTCGGCGCTTCGGCAACATGTCCTCGGCGACGCTCCCCCACGTGTGGCGCGCGATCGTGCAGGACGACGCGATCCCCGACGGCACGCTGGTCGCGACGCTCGCGTTCGGTCCGGGCCTGACCGTCTCCGGCGGGCTCCTGGTGAGGGAGGCGCCGTGAGCTTGCTGCTCCCGCTGGCGATGCCGCTCGGCGTCCAAGGCGTCGCCATGGTCGTCGACGAGCTCTATTTCCACCGGCAGCGCGGCCTCGGCGCGTGGGAGCGCATCGGCCACCCGCTCGACACGATGACGGTCTTCGCTTGCATCGCGTGGGCGCTCTGGGTCCCGCCCGACACGCGCGCGATCACCGTCTACGTCGGGCTCGCCATCTTCTCGTGCCTGTTCATCACCAAGGACGAAGGCGTCCATGCCGCGCAGTGCCGCGCGGGCGAGCACTGGCTCCACTCGGTGCTCTTCGTCGTCCACCCGATGAGCCTCGCCAGCATCGGGCTGATGTGGCCGGCCATTCACCTGCCGCCGGGCGAGGTGCCGGCGTGGCTGCAAGGCATCCCCGCGGCCTCGATCGTGACGACGCAGCTCGTCGTGACCGGCGCCTTCGCCATCTACCAGATCCTCTACTGGAACCTCGCATGGCCCCGAACCTCGCCGACAACCCGGTGAACAACGCCGTCTATGACGGCCTCGGCGAGCGCTGGTACGAGGCGCAGGACGACCCCATCGCGCTGCTGCGCGCCGAGACCGCGCATCGCACGCCGTGGATGGTCGACGCCATCCGCGGTCGCTTGGGCGACGGTCCGGTACGCGTGCTCGACGTGGGCTGCGGAGCCGGGTTCCTCGCCAATGTGCTCGCCGCGCAGGGCATGGAGGTCACGGGCCTCGACGCCTCGGCCTCGAGCCTCGCCATCGCGGAGCAGCACGACGCGACGCGCTCGGTTCGCTATCAGGTCGGCGATGCGTACCGCCTGCCCTACGCCGACGCGTCGTTCGAAGTGGTCAGCGCGATGGATTTCCTCGAGCACGTCAGCTCACCCGCGGACGTGATCGCCGAGGCCGGTCGGGTCCTCGCGCCGGGCGGCCTCTTCTTCTTCCACACCTTCAACCGCACGTTTCTCTCGTGGCTCGTGGTCATCAAGGGCGTCGAATGGTTCGTGAAGAACACTCCGCCGAACCTTCACGTCCACGCGCTCTTCCGGCGGCCCGCGGAGGTGCGATCCATGTGCGCGGCGAGCGGTCTCGCGCTGCGCGAGGTGCGCGGGCAGCGGCCGGCGTTGACCTGGGCGTTCTTCCGGATGCTCCTCACGGGCGTGGTCCCGCGCGACTTCTCGTTCCGCTTCACGTCGTCGACGGCCACGGGTTACATGGGCGTCGCCGAGCGCGTCACGACGGCGCGAGCGCTCGCAGCACCAGGATGAGCACCAGCGCCGCGCCGAGCGCCGCGGCCAGCCCTGCCAGCAGTCGTGCGCTCGGCAGCGGCGGCGAGTCCAGCTCGGTGGCGGCGCTCGCCGCCTCCTGCGCGCGTCGCTCGCGCGCGCCGCGCGCGACGCCGACCACCAGGCCCCCTACCACTGAGAGCAGCAGCACCGGATCGAGCGGCCACGGCCGGCGCGCGCGATCCAGCGCTTCCATCATGCGCTCCTGCTCCTCCGCCGAAGGGAGCGCCTCGCCGCGGCGCCTCGCCTCGGCGACGCGGCGCGCGACCTCCTCCCGCGCCGCGACCAGCGACGCACTCTCCATCACGCGCACCCACGCGGGATCCGGGAACCAGCGGACCTCGGCGAGCGCCAGCGCGCCGTGGACGAGGCTCGCGCCCGCGAACACCAGCAGCACCGCCGCGGCCGCCCGGCGCGCCGATCCCGCGAAGAAGGACGACGCGAAGACCGCGAGGCGCCGGCCACCGAGGACCGCCGCGGCCACCGCGAGCACGCTCGCCCCGAGCACCACCATCTCGCGCGCCGCGCCCAGCCGCTGCGCGACCAGCGCGCCGTCACCGAAGCCGTAGTGCACGCCGCGCGCGAGGTAGATGCCGCCGTGCCCGAGCAGCACGGTGCCCACGCAGCGCAGCCCGAACGCCGCCGTCGCCCGCGCCCGTAGCCGCGACGCGAGCGCGAAGGCGAGCGCCCCGATCACCAGCTCGATCGCGATCCCCCCGAGCGAGATCACCAGGCGCTGCGCCGTGCTCAGCTCCCCGAGGTGGTACGAGACCCGCCCTCCCGCAAAGAGGAACAGGTACCACCCGGTGATCCGCCCCCCGAACAACGCCGCAGGCGCTGCATGACCGCCGAACTCGTGGAGCAGCAGCATCACGCGGCTCGTGAGCAGCGCGACGACCGCTACCAGCGCGGTGAGCCGAACGAAGGCGCGGCTCACGGGTGGGGGATGAGGCACCACACGCGACGCATGCCGCCGATCGTACACGTTGGCTTGTGCGGCGCGAGCATCTTGCCTAGCTTCGATCGCATGAGCGATCCCTCGCGTATCGGCCCCGCAGACGCCCACGAGAAGATGAAGAACGAGTCCTTCACCTACGTCGACGTGCGAACGGCGGAGGAGTTCGCGGCCGGCCATCCCGAGGGCGCGTTCAACGTCCCGATCTCGCACGCCAGCGCCTCGGGCATGGAGCCGAACGCCGACTTCCTCAGGGTGATGGAGAAGACCTTCGCCAAGGACGCTGCGCTGATCGTCGGCTGCAAGGGGGGCGTCCGCAGCGCCAAGGCCCAGCAGCAGCTGAGCGCCGCGGGCTTCACGCGCGTCCTCGATCAGGAGGGCGGCTGGGACGGCAAAAAGGGCTCGTTCGGCGAGCAGGTGGCGCCGGGCTGGGCGCTGTCTTCGCTGCCGACCGCGACCGGCCAGCCGACCGCACGCGCGTATGCCGCCTTGAAGAAGTAGCCCCGCTCAGCGCGAAGAGCGGGGGGCGGGCGCAGAGGAGGTCGCCGCCGGGACGGGCTTGTCCGCCTCCTCAGCCTCCTGCTTCTCGCGCCAGGCGAGGAACCCCACCAGCCCCACCATCAGGGTCACGCCCACGATGATCCCCGCGAGGAGGGCGGTCTTGGCGTTCATCCCCGGGCTCGGCATCTCGTCGGGCAGCGCATCGAGCGCGTCCTGGTCCGCCGGCTTCAGTGCATACTGCACGCGATCTTCGCTCTTGGTCGCGACCGTGACCTTGCCCAGGCCGCAGACCTTCGCCAGCGCCTCGCTCATCTCGTCGACGCTCTGGAAGCGCTTGGTAGGGTCGCGCTGGCAGCAGCGGTGGAACCACGCGTCGAGCCCCGCGGGCGCGTCCGTCGCGTACTTGCTCGGGGAAGGCAGCGGCTCGACGCAGACCTTGAGCACGATGTCGCCCAGGACCTCGCCCTCGAAGGGGATGCGCGCGGTGAACGCCGCGTAAGTGCAGGCGCCGAGCGACCAGATGTCGGTCAAGGGGTTCGGCGTGCCCCCCACCGTGAGCTGCTCCGGGCTCATGAAGTTCGGCGTGCCGATGACCGAGCCGTCCTGGGTCGGGCCCTTGAGGCCCTTCGCTCCTTCACGCTCGACGTCGAGCATCTTCGCGATGCCGAAGTCGACGAGCTTCACCACGTAAGGGAGCCCATCGGGGTCCTCGCTCTCCACGTTGGTCGCGAGGAAGATGTTGTCCGGCTTCAGATCGCGATGAACGATGCTCGCCGCGTGCGCCTTCGCCAGGGCGCGCGCGGCCTGGCGGATGACCTTCGCCGACTCGTCGGTAGGGAACGGTCCACGCCGGATCAGCGCCTCGGAGAGCGACTCGCCTTCCAGGTACTCCATCACGATGTAGGGCAGCCCCTGCTCGGTGACGCCGTAGTCGTAGACCTTCACCGCATGCTTCGAATCGACGCTGGCCGCCGCCCGAGCCTCGATCTCGAAGCGCCGCCGGGCATCGACCCGGGTCGCGAACTGGGGCCTGATGAACTTGATCGCGACGCGCGTGCCGAGCCCGGTGTGCTGGCCGAGCCAGACCGTGCCCATGCCGCCCGAGCCGACCAGCCGGCCGACCAGGTACTTGCCGCCGACGGTCTGTCCTTCGAAGGACTCCTCGTCGGGGTCGGGCTGCAGGGCCTCGGGCGCAGACATGATCGGCAGATCGTACCGCAATTCGGCGCCAGAAGGGTATGCTGCGCGGCGATGAGGGCTCAGGCGCTGCTGGCTGCAGGGACGGCGGTGATCGGCTGGGCGCTGCTGGGCTGCGACAAGGATCCGGTCAAGACCGACCTCGCCGCGAGCAGCGCCCCGGCGACGAACACGCCGCCGCCCCTGGTGATGGCGACTGCGCCTGCCGCTCCGAAGAAGCCGCAGCTGGCGCTCGACGACACGGCGGTGTTCGTGGCCGGCGAGCGCCTCGACCTCGCCGCGCCCGACCTCAAGGGTCGCATCGCGACGGCCCTCTCCGGCAAGCCCGTGGAGGGCGAGACGCTGGTCCTCAACGCAGCGCGCGATACGAAGATGCCGAAGGTGACCACGCTCTTCGCGGCGCTCATCGCGAAGAAGGTCAAGGGGGTCGAGGTGCACACGCCGCTGCGCGATCGAAGCGCGGGCGAGGTGGTGTTCGTCACGAACGCAAAGCCCTCGGATTGCAGCGGCGTCGGCTATATCGCAAAGGACAGCGCCATCACGGTGTGGCCGATCTCCGGCGCCACCGCCGATCGCTTCTCGCGCGGGCTCGCCGGACCGGACCTGACGCGCGGTTCGGAGGGCCTCCGCAAGCGCGTGCTCGCGTGCGACTCGAACGTGTTCTTCGTGAGCGCCGACGAGAACGTCACCTGGGGCCTCACCTTCGATCTCGCGCGGGCCACGCTGTACCCCGAGGATGCCGGGCTGCCCAAGCCGCGCTCCGTCTCGCTGCTGGTGAAGACCCCGGTGTCGGGCCGCAAGGTCGACGTCGATCTGGTGGAGTAGCGTGCTGCCCGTCTCGGCCTGGGATCGCTTGCCGGAGGAGCTGCGCGCGCTCGGCTACGCGCGGGATCCGGCCCATCTCTTCGGGCGCCTGCAGCGGCTCGAGACGTGGAGCGAGGATGGGCCGGTGCTCTCGCGTGCCGCCCGCGCGCTCGCGGAGGCCTCGCTCGATCTCACGCTGCCGACGATCGTGGACGAGGTGCCCTCGCGTGACGGCTCGACGCGCATCGTGCTCGCGCTCGAGGACGGCGCGCGGATCGAGGCGGTGCACATGCCGCGCGCGGTGCGCCGCCCGCGCGTCACGGTCTGCCTCTCGAGCCAGGTGGGCTGCGCGATGGGCTGCACGTTCTGCGCGACCGCCCGCATGGGGCTGGTGCGCAACCTCGCGGCATGCGAGATCATCGGCCAGCTCTTCGCGGTGCTGCGCCGCTTCGGCCCGCGCTCCGCGCATCAGCTGAGCCTCGTGTTCATGGGCATGGGCGAGCCGCTGCACAACGTGGAGGCCGTGATCCGCGCCCTCGACGTGCTCTGCGATCCCGCGGGCCTCGGCGTGGCTTCGAGCCGCGTGACGGTTTCGAGCGCGGGCCACGTCGCGGGCCTCGAGCGCCTCGCCACGGCACGCTACCTCCCCGAGCTCGCCATCAGCGTGAACGCCGCGACCGACGAGGTCCGCCGCACGCTCATGCCCATCGACAGGAAGTGGCCGCTCGCCGATCTCCGCGCCGCGCTCGCGCGCTGGCCCAAGCGCCCCCACTCGAAGGTGACGCTGGAGTACGTGCTGCTCGCAGACGTGAACGACGATCTCGACAGCGCCGATCGCCTGGCGACCTGGATCGGCGAGCTCCGCCACATCGTGAACGTCATCCCCTTCAACGCGTGGGGCGCCGAGAGCCCCTACCGCGAGCCCGCGCCCGAGCGCCTGCAGGCCTTCGCGGCGCGCCTCCACGAGCGCGGCTGCCTGGTCACGGTCCGGCAATCGCGCGGCCGCGACGTGCGCGCGGCCTGCGGCACGCTAGCTGCCTTCCGAGGTGGAGCTGCGTAGGGAAGCAGGCCTCCTCCGGCCGCGGGTCGCGGTCTCGCTGCGCGCAGGGGGTGACGCGCGCACCGCCGCCCCGCGCACCTTCGTCATACGGGCCCCCGGGCACACCTCGAGCGTAGCGCATGAGCGGGCTGCGCTCACGCGACGACGGGGAGGAGCAGGAGCGCGAGCGTCGCGCCGAAGCCGATCGTCCAGATCGACGAGCGCAACATGTGGATGTTCCCGATGTACGCCGCGGCGTAGAGCGCCCGCGAGACGACGTACGCGACGGCGAAGATCGCCGCCCAGCTCGGGCTCGCGCCGGTGACCTGACACGCGAGTACGCCAGCCGCGAACGGCGCGAACGACTCGAA
>JAYTBL010000870.1:0-2940 GCA_043736975.1 Polyangiaceae bacterium | reverse complement strand
CACCGCCGCCCGCCGCGGCCGCCAGGGTGGTGCACTTCGCGTCGGCGCCGGCGAGACCGCTGAGGTTGCCGCCGAGCGCCCCCGAGCCGGTGCTCGTGACGAAGAAGGTCATGACCGACTTGCCGCCATCGCCGCCGTCTCCTCCGTCGGCGGCGTCGGTCCCCGAGTCACCGCCTCCGCTCGAGCCGCTGGAGCCGCTGCTCCCGCTGGAGCCGCTGCTCCCGCTCGACCCCGAGGAGCCGCTGCTGCCGGAGGAGCCGCCCCCGCCCGAGCTGCCGGAGGATCCCCCCGGATCGGGACCCACTTGGGTGGTCTCCCCATCGCTGGAGCACGCCTGAACCAGGCCAAAAAGCGCGACGAAACCAGCGGAACCGAGGGCAATGGCAAGACGCATGTACGCTCGGAGTGCAAGCGACGCGCCTTCGCGAGTTCGACCGCGGCAGACGGATTTTGCCCGTCACGCTGCAGCGCGCCCGCCGTCCCGCGGAACGGGTCTTGCTATAAAGTTGTTCATGAACGTCGTCTGGATCTTGGTCTGCGACTCCGCGCGGGGACGCCTCTTCGAAACCCGTGGGAATGCTCCTTCCTGGGACCTCCTCGAGGTGTTTTCTCATGCGGAGTCGCGGAGCAAAGCGAGCGAGCTGACCTCCGACCGTATGGGGCAAAGCATGCCGCAGGGGGCAGTTCGCCACGGTGCCCTGGCGCCCTCCACGAACCCGAAGGATGTGGAGAAGGGCCATTTCGTCCACACGCTTGCGACGATGCTCGACAAGGGCCTCCGTTCGAATCGCTTCGACCGCCTGGTGCTGGTCGCGCCCCCGCATTGCTTGGGAATGCTCAAGAACGAGCTCACCACCGAGCTCCAGAAGCACCTCATGGCCACGGTCGACAAGGACCTCACGCACTGCGACGCAGCCGACCTCGGCGATCGCCTGGGCGACACCGTCCGCATTCCAGCCGCTGAGCGCCTGGCGAGCGAGAACAAGGCCAGCAAGCACGCGCACTAGCGCAGCACTCCTCGAGGGGCTTGATCTCGCCATCAAATTGGGTGACGCCGCCGGCGCCGTTCCGGTCGATGGGAAGGAAGCATCCGCGGTAGTGTGATCCTCATGGCGAAGCGCGGCAATCAGGTCATCGTGGGCTCGTTCATTCTGGCGAGCGCAGGCCTCGCGCTCTCGTCCACCGCCGCATGCGTGGGCGATGACCCCATCGTCGCGGGGACATCGAGCGGCACCTCGGGCACCTCGGGCACCTCGGGCACCTCGGGTAGCTCGGGCGGCAGCGGGAACACATGCAAGACCAACTCGGAGTGCCCGACCGGCTTCTGCGTCGACGGGCAGTGCTGCGCGTCGGCGTGTGTTGGTCAGTGCGAGTCGTGCAAGGAGCCGGGCAAGGAGGGCGAATGCGTCCCGGCGAAGGGGGCGCCCCGGAGCGGCCGCGCCGCCTGCGCCGGCACGGGAGACGCCGTCTGCGGCGGGAGCTGTGACGGCACGAACCGCGCGGCATGCGCGTACCCGACCACCGAGTGTCGTGCGGGCGCGTGCAAGACCGGCATCGCCACCAACGCGGCGTCCTGCGACAAGGGCGCGTGTCCGCCCGCCACGAACACAGTCTGCGCGAGCACGACCGACAAGAAGTACTGCGGTCCGGCGTCGTGTGTCGGCGCCACGCAGATCGTTGCCGGCTACGACTTCACGTGCGCGCTCATGACCGACCAGACCGTCCGCTGCTGGGGCGCTGGCGACGCGGGAGAGCTGGGGCAGGGCGCAGGCGACCTCACGGATCACGGCACGCCAGTCACCGTGAAGGGCCTGACCGGCGTAACGAAGCTCACCGCCTCCGTCGCGTACTACGGTCACGTCTGCGCGCTGCTCGGGGACCAGACGGTCCGCTGCTGGGGTTCCGGGGTCAACGGCGTTCTCGGCAACGGGCTAACGGCGGACAGCCCGGTGCCGGTGCAAGTTCTCAAGGCCGCCGGAATGCCGTTCACCGCGATCACGGACATCTCGACCGGTCAGAACGTGAGCTGCTTGCTCGATACGACGGGAACGCCTTTCTGCTGGGGCTTCCAGCTGGAGGGCGCGGTCGGCGACGGCATCACGACGAACACCAGCCGCCTCTTCCCGATCGCCGTGACCGGCGGCGGTGCCGGGCATTCGTCGATCGCGGTCGGCTACGGCCACGCGTGCGCGACGACCACCGCGACCAACGTCTCCGGCGTGAAATGCTGGGGCGACAACGCGAACCTCGCGATCGGCATCGCCGGCGGCGGTACCTACCCGACCGCGCAGGCGCTCGCCGGATACGCGATCGGAAACGGCACGCTGGCTGCGCCGATCGTCACGGGCGGCAGCGGAGGGACCTCGTGCGTCATCCAGAACAACTCGACGCTCGGCTGCTGGGGCAACAACGCTACGCACCAGCTCGGCCGCAACGGCACCACCACCGACAGCGCGACGCCCGGCGTGGTCTGCCGTTCGGCGACGACCCCGTGCACCGTCAACACTGACATCGTGACGGGCGTGAAGAACTTCGGTCTCGGCGAGCGCCATGGGTGTGCGGTCGCCGATACGTCGGTCCGATGCTGGGGACGCGGCAACCACGGCGAGCTCGGCGACGGCAACCTCGCCGATCACACGCTCACGAACGCGGCGACCGGGCCCTCGCTTCCGACAGGCGCGAAGCAGGTCGCCGTCGGCGGCTATCACACGTGCGCGCTCCTCGCGGATCAGACGGTCCAGTGCTGGGGTTGGAACGGAAATGGCCAGCTCGGCAACGGCGGCAACGCCGACTCGGCGGTGCCCGTCGTGACGATCTTCTGATCCTCGCAGGTGCATGGCCCACTCACCTGGCCCAGAGTTGCGCGTGCTCCGCCGCGTACGCGCGGACCGTCCGTAGCGGCCTCTCGAGCAGCGTGGCGGTCGCGGGTCGACCTGGGCC
>JAYTBL010000869.1:0-2945 GCA_043736975.1 Polyangiaceae bacterium | reverse complement strand
GTGCCGCCCACCACCGCGTCGGTCGCCTGGCCCGCGGCTTTGCTACACTCACGCCATGACTCGTCGGCTCATGGTCGTTGGTATTCCGCCCAACGATGATCCTGCGCTCGGACAGGTCGGCGTGGAGCTCCTGCCAGGGGCCCATGCGCATCCTCGCCCTCGTGCGTGAGCCGAACGAAGTTCGCCGATTTCTCCGCGCCACGTGGTCCTGCAGCGGCATGAAGATCATCCGCTCGACGAGGGCACGGGCGCCGGCGGCAAGATCGTCACGACGTTCGAGTCGCCGTCGCGCATGGTGACGCTCCAGCAGGCGGGAGCGACGCGCCGTCAGCGCGACCGGCGCGGGTACCCCATGAGCATCCCGAGGATGCCGAGATCGCGGAACGGATCGTCGGCGCGATACGCCTCCATCTTGCGGCCGAAGGCCCGGACCTCTTCTTCGTCCTTCATCGCGGCGAGCTCGCGTTGCTGCGTGATCGCCCACAGCTCGCCGGCGTCGAACCAGGTGCCGTGCGACGCGCAGACGTCGAGCGTGACGCCCGCGGGCCGGACGGTCGACTCGATGAGCACGCCGTCGCAGCTGGCGCAGGCGCGCAGCGCCTCGTCGTCGGGGGGGCGACGCGCGCGATCGCGATACCCGCCTCCCGGGATGGGCGTCGCCTCCGCGCACCCCAGCGCGGCCTGCTGCGCGGCGAGCTGCACGGCGGGCTCCACGAGATCCTGCAGCACGCTGCGCGAGCTGGCGTTGTCGAGCCACAGCCCGCCGCAGCGGGCGCAGACCGCAGCGATGCCGGTACGGTTCGCGACCGCGTGGAGCGAGACCCTGCACTTCGGACAGCGAAGCGCCATGGCTCGACGATAGCGCCGACCGGCCCGGAGAGCACGAGCGTGGTCGACGCGCCCCGTCTGCTGGAATCAGGGCATGCTCCGAGGTTGTATTGCTTCACGAGGTCGCCGTCGCGATTGTGGATGTCGAGAGAGCTCCCGTTCATCACACAGAGCCCGTTGCCGCATCCGTCGGCGATCCCGGAGATCCAGGCCTTTCCCTCCTTGGCGCCGTAGCGCTTCACGAGGCCCCCCCCGCCGGGTCGTACCGAAAGACCTCCTTGCTGTAGCTCCAGTCGCTCTTCCCCACCGCGATCAGAAGGTCGTCGCCGGCCAGACCGAAGTTCGCCACCGAACCAATGTTGCGCGGCAGCTCGGGCAGCGAGACCTCCTTCTCCACGCAGTCCTCGCGGTCGAGGTCCATGCTCATGAGCGCTTTCCACGGCCGTACCGGAGCTCACTGACCGCCTTCATGCGGCACTTCGTCAATGGCGTTCGGTTCGTCTCCGAGTACTGCGAGAAGGAGCCGTCGGGATCGAGGCCGAAGTCCGAGCCCGGCGCTGGCACCAGGGGCGCCGCCATCCGGTATCCGCAACCACCTTCGGTCGGCTCGAGCCGGACGGGGGGGTAGCGATCGGGGACGAAGTAGAGGGAGCGGTCTGGCCCGAGGTAGAGCGAGCGCGTCGCGCCCACGGGATTCAGCTCCGTCTTCATCGCTGGCTTCGCGGTGACGTCGCCCAGCGCGCACCGAACGAATGTCACATCGGTGGCGATGACGGCGGGCCGCGACGGCAGGCTCGCGGACGCGCTCGATGCAGACGCGCTCGGTGCTCCCGAGGGAACGGCCTTGTTACCGGACTTGCATGAGGCAGTGAGGACTGCTGCAGCGAGGACAAGAGAGCGTGTGGGCGGCATGAGAGCGCGCCGAAGAGAGGAGCATCGAAGCCGAGGCGCGAGCGCCACGCGAACGGGAACGTCAGAACCCATTGCCGAAGCGGATCCGGAGGGAGAACGCACTCCTGCACTAGACTGGGGACATCGCCGCGAAGCGGATTCGCGCCCGGCGCGCCCTCCCGCCGGCTTCGTCGGATCATCGGCGGTCCCGACGATCGCGGATGTCCACAACGGCCGCAGGTTCGCTCGTCCGCGACAGCACATCGATGAGGGCGCGGGCGCGATCGTCGAGGCCCCCGTCGACCGCCGCCTTGATGGCCGTACGGAGGACTTCGTCCGGATGGAGAGCGGTGTTCTGCGAGTCGTCGCGGCTGGTCGTTTCGAGCCGTTCGGGTTCGCGTCCGATCCAATTTTCTTCGGCACTTCGCAGTTTTTCGACGCGCCTTCAAGTCCCTGTGCGCCCACGAAGAAACGAACGAGGCCCGTGAGAACGCTCACGGGCCTTCTTTCGTTGGATCACAGGGCACGGCACACCGGCGGCGCGCCGCGGCCGGGGTAGCTGCAGCGCGTCTTCGGCGGGAACGTGGTGGTGGTGGCGTACTGGCCGCGGGCCGGGTCGCACGTCAGGACGGCGCCGCTGTCGTGCGAGCACTCAACGGTGTCGTTCCTGGCGCACGGTGCGCCCGGCGAGAGGCCGCCGGGATTGCACACTGGCATCGGGAAGCTGGAGTCGCTGCCCCCGATCGTGCAACCTCCGGAGCAGAGACGGCTCGTGACGAGCCTGCCGTCCTCGTCCTTGTCGCACACGAGCTGCTGCTTGCCGTCGACGCTGCACGTGCCGCCGAGGGTCTCGCTCCGCTCGCGGCGCACGTTGCAGGCGTCTCCGGCGGCGCCGACGGAGCGGTCGCAGCCGGCGAGGAGGTCGTAGCCGTGGTGAGGCTTCGCCGCGTGAGAGCCCATCGGCCCACGGCACTCGAGATGACGCGCGAAGCGACCCTGCTCGCAGCGCAGCAACGTCTGCTGGTCGAGGCTGCACAGGTAGTCGCCCTTGGCGCCCTCGAGGAGGCAGGCTTCTCCCTCGCGATCGAACCGGCGATCACAGTCCACGCGCTGGTGCTCGGCGACCGCGCATCCGTTCGGTCCTGCGCACGGGAGCGCCTCGAGCTTGCCTGCGGAGCAGCGCAGCGCCGTCGCCGGGTCGCTGCAGATCATCCGGTTCTCGTCCT
>JAYTBL010000868.1:0-7343 GCA_043736975.1 Polyangiaceae bacterium | reverse complement strand
CGCTCGGATAGGCCGCCGCCCATTCGCCGACGTAGAGATGGTGGAAGCGGCTCGGGGCGATGATCGCCGTCACCGGACCGAGGGCGTCGACCGTGGCGCGCAGCGTGTCGTCGAGGGCAACGGGGGAGTGTACGAACAGCCCTCCGCCGTTCAGGCGAACGACGGTCATCCGGGTCCCGGTCTCGAGCCCGAAGAAGCGGAGCGGGCGCTGTTCGATCCACACATCGTCGGTGAGGCGCTCGAGCATGAACATCTTCGTAGGGGCCGAGGCGGCGCGAGTCCACCGCTATTCGCGGCCTTCCCGCCGGGCACGGACCGCGTCGTCGGCCTCCCTCGCCTCGGTCTTCGCCGCGAGGATCCGGCGCTTGTCGTGCTGCTTCTTGCCGCGACCGAGGCCGAGCGTGACCTTCACGCGGCCCTCCTTGAAGTACAGATTCAGCGGGATCAGCGTGTAGCCCTCGCGCTGCACGGCGCGCTCGAGATGCCGGATCTCCTTCGCGTGCAAGAGCAGCTTTCGTGCGCCCTTCTCCACGTGGGGGAACGCGCGCGCCGCGAAGAAGGATGCAATATGCATCTGTCGCAGCCACACCTCGCCGTTGTCGATCGACGCATAGGCTTCGGTGAGATGCACGCGCCCGTCGCGCAGCGACTTCACCTCGCTGCCGCGCAACACGATCCCCGCCTCGTAGCGCTCGGAGATGGCATAGTGGAAGGTGGCTGCGCGATTCTGCGCGATGAACCGCTCCGCCTCCTTGCGCTTCCCCCGGGTCACCCCTCATCTCTAGCGGGTGGCGCGTACCGGGCACGACTACTATTCGGTGTGCGAGGACCGGATCGGGTCCTGCGCGCCCGTCTTCCCAGGGATGGCCGGCCACCATCGTATCAGCTGGGGGGGTGACGATGGCTCGAAGCTCTGACCCGGCTTGGGCGCGACCAGCGTGACGTTGCGCTCCGCCGCGGCGACCAGCGCGCGCTCGATGGGCTCGGTCCACGCGTGGTACGCGAGCGCGATCTTGCCCCAGTGCACGGGCAGCATGACGCGCCCCCCGACCCACTGGTGCGCGAGGACCGCCTGCTCGGGGCCGATGTGCCAATCCGGCCACGCCTGATCGTACTGACCGACCTCGATCATCGTCAGGTCGAACGGCCCGAGGCGCGCGCCGATCTCGTGCATCGCCCGGAAGAGCCCGGTATCCCCGGAATAGTAGACGCGGTGCTGCGGCCCGAGCAGCGCGAAGCCGCTCCAGAGCTTCGAGTCGTCGTCGATGGCGGCGCGGCCCGACGCATGGCGCGCCGGGGTGCTGGTGATGGTGAGGTCCCCGATCGTGACGTGCTCCCACCAGGCAAGCTCCACGATCTTCGATTGCGGGATACCGAAATAGCGGAGGTGAGCGCCGATGCCCTCGGGCACCACGAATCGGGTATTCCAGTCGCGCATTCGCTCGACCGTTCGATGATCGAGGTGGTCGTAGTGGTCGTGTGAGATGACCACGGCGTCGACGTCCCTCAGCTCCTCGAGCGCGATCGGCGGTTCGAACCAGGGGCGCGGGCCTGCCCAATCGAAGGGGCCGATCCGGCCTCCCCAGACGGGGTCGGTGATCACTCGGTGGCCGTCGATCTCGACGATCATCGTCGAGTGCCCCAGCCACGTGACCCGCAGCCCGGACGGCGGCGGGCTCGCGAGCAGCTTGGGGTCCATTACCACCACGGGCACCGGGACCTTGGGCGAGACGTCGTCGCTCGCGTTCCGCGCGCCCGCGATCGCCTTCCAGAAGTCGTTCTGGAGCGGCTCGGGGTTGTCGTAGTGCCGATCGACCCATTTGCCGAAGGCATGCCAGCCGTCGGCGATCAGGCCGAGCAGGCCGATGACGACGAGCGTCGCCAGGTAGCGCAGGACGCGGCCCACGGTGCGGCTGCGCCGGCGCGGCGTGGCCACGGCGCTCCGGAGGACGAGCGAGCCGATTGCAGCGATCGCGGTGAACGCCAGCATCACCACCTCGCCCACGCTCTTCGCGCCGGTGGCATGCACGAAGGGCAGGGCGAAGCCCAGGTAGGTGAGCACGTAGTAGATTCCGACCGCGGTGCCGCGCGCGCCCGCGGAGACGCGCTGCTGCACCTCGCGGAGGCCGGTGGTCATGAGCAGGCCGTAGCCGCTGCCCACCAGCACCGCGACCCCGAACACCAGCGCCGGCGAGCCGAGCTTCGCGGTCACGGCCGCGAGCACGATGCCGGCGGCGCCGATGGTGAGGCCCACGCGGTCGCCACGCGCCCCGAGGCGCCTGGTGAGGGGCTGCACGGTGACGGCGGCGAGGAGCGTCGTCACGATCACGAAGCCGGTGTAGAGGACGGGGCGTCCGACCTGCGAGCGCATGATGCCAGGGAGTATGGCGAGCGTGATCGTCGGCAGCGCGAAGGCCCAGGGCGCGATCGGGAGGAGCTGGGCGAGTACCCGTAGGTCGTGACCGGTGAGGCGATGCGTCGCCACCTCGGCGCTGCGAGACGTCTCCGGCGCCGCCTGCGCCCGGGCGAGCGCGTAGGTCATCACCGCGACGTGGACGACGTACGGCAGCACCATCGGTAGCGGCGCGAGGTCGGCGATGATGGCGGTGACGAGCGGGCCGAGCCCGAAGCCTGCCGAGAGCGCGAGCGTCGCCCGGCGCGGACCCGACTCCGCGGAGGAGAGCTCGGTCACCCACACGCTGCCGGGGCTCATCACCGATCCCATCGCGAGGCCGTATCCGAAGCGACCCGCGAGGAGCACGCCGAAGCCCTGGTTGCCGAACGCGAGCAGGAGGCTCGCGGCGATCGCGACCGCGGCCGCCGGCAGCACGATCGCGCGGCGGCCGCGGCGGTCCGAGGCCCGACCCGCGAGGAGCAGCCCCGGCACGAGACCCACGGCGTACGCCCCGAAGAGCAGGCCGAGATCGGAGGGAGAGAAGGCGAGGCGCGCCCGGTAGACGAGGAGGAGCGAGGCGAAGTGATTGGCGCCCCAGCCGGCGGAGAGGAGGAGCAGCTCCACGCGACGATGCATCGGATCCGAGCTCACCCGCCGCGGTTCACGGGGGTTCGCAAGCGTAGAACTCGCCGTGGAACGAGCCGACGTACGCGGCGTCGAAGTGCAAGCCCGTGGACGCGGTGAATCCGAAGTAGCCCACGAAACCGGAGCGGGTCGGCCCGGTGACGCTGATCGACGTGCCGGCGTCGTTCGTGCTGTCGACGATGAGCTGGCCCTTGCGGAGGCGCATCTTGACGCGCCGCAGCTCGCCCACCAGCGCGTCACCGCGGAGCGTGCTGGTCGGTGCCTTGTCGGAGGTGCCGGCATCCATCGCGTGCACGATGAGCGTGGGGAACATGTCCTCGTTCAGGTTCGGATCGCTCAGCTTCACGTCGAGCTTGATGGCTGCGGCGCCGCCAGGCAGCTTGGGAATGCCGAGCTCCTTGCCCGGGTTCCCCTTCTCCAGCGCGCCGGCGTCGGTCGTGTCGAGCCACGCGGCGGCGAGGCCGTCGGCGCAGTACTCGCCGCCCTCGCACGCGATCAGGTAGTCGAAGCTCACGTCGAAGGCGGTGGTAGGAACGGGCTGGCGAAGCCACATGCCGGCACGCTGCGAGGGCTGCATGCTCGCGTTGATCGCGGCCATCAGCGTGCCGCTACCCGGATCCTTCGGAGCGGGATAGTCGGCCTGGATCGAGTATGTCTGCCACGTCAGCACGCTGATGGTGGTGAGCGGATCGTCGACCACCACCGAGGGCACGCAGCCCGCGTCCTGATCGACGAGCGCGTCCGCCACGTCCACGCCGGTCTCGCGCGCGCTCGCGCCGTCCTTCGGCTCGGAAGTCGCGGCATCCTCGCCGGCTTCACCCGGCCCTCCCGAGGCGACGACGCTCAGCACACGCGGGAGCATAGCCGGCCTCGCCAGACTTTCCTCGCGCCGCGTTTCCGGGCGCGAGGCTCTGAGCACCGCCCGCGCCATAGTGTGATCTCGATCCGAGAAAGGCGGCCCCCCTCGATCCGCGAACTGCCGACATTTCGGCGCGGTACGGCGTTTGCTCATGCACGGGCATGCGCCTCTCGTCCCGCTGCGTCGTCGTTCTCGCCCTGCTCTTCGCCTCCGCGTGCGCCGCGGTCCCGTCGGACGACGAGGAGGCTGCGGACGAGACCGAGGACGCCCTGTCCTCGACCGGTCTCGGTGCGTTCAGCGCCGACCTGAAGGCCGCGGAGATGGCGGGCGCGGCGCCGCTCGTGAGCGGCAGCCTCGGCGCCTCGACGCTCTTCCGCTACTCCGCCGGCGCGGCGCACCACCTCCAGCTCGCGGGCGGCGCGAACGCCTCGCGCGGATCGATCTCGTGGTTCCTCTACGACGCCCAAGGACACCTGATCGACAACTGGACGCTGGCGCGCTTCGCGAACAATTCGCGCTTCTTCCTGCAGCCCTACATCGCGCACGCGGGCTCGTACTTCCTCCGGATCGCCACCGCGGACAAGCAGCTCCTCCCCCTCGATCTGCGATCGATCGGTCGCGTCACGACCCAGGTAAGTCCGCTGGCGCTGCCCGTGCCCACGTGCGAGGCGGTCGCTTCGAGCGCCGATCTCGAGCGGCTGGTGAAGGAGCAGCCGGTCGCGACCGTGGCCGACGTCGCCGCCGTGGGGCTACCCACGCAGCGGATCGCCGGCGGGGAGCGCTGGGTGAAGCTCGGCGCCTATCGCATCCAGCGTTTCGAGCGCGACGAGAGCGACGGCTGCTCGGTCTTCGGCGACGGCTGCGGCGCGTGGGCGGAGGCGGCGTCGGCGGAGCTGCCCGAGGCGCTCGCGACCGGCGCGCTCTTCCTCGTGCGTCAGGCCTCGACGCGCTCCGAGATCCTCTACGTCGGCAGTCGACTGCAGGTCGGGGGCGCCGATCTCCGCCTGAAGGGCACGATGGGCGTGCCGTACACCGAGCAGACGTCCGTGCCGCCGACCGTCGCCGCGCTCGGGCCGCTTGGCTTCCTCACGCCGCGCGGACGCGGACCGCAAGAGGCCGCTCCCTTCACCGTGACCGACGCCGCCGACTATCGCCCGCAGCCGCGCGCGATCGGCTCGTGGGACGGCATCTTCGGCAAGAACTGCGCTCGCCTCTACACGACGAGCACGTCGCGCACCGCGGGAGGCGCGCTGCGCCGCACCGTCATGACGCTGGGCGCGACCTTCGGCGACGTGCCGCCGCCGCTCACCGGGCCGCTCGTCATCAACGAGATCATGCCGGCGGGAGCGTCCGCCACCGACGAGTTCGTCGAGCTCTACAACCCCGGCTCGACGCCGATCGCGCTCGAAGGCCACGTTCTCTCGAGCGTGACGAACGGCGGCGGGAGGACCCCGTGCTTCACCGGCCGCCCGGGCGATGTCATCGCCCCACGCTCGTACTTCGTGCTCGGCGGCTCCGGCTTCGGCGGCGCGCGAGGCGCGGACCTGAGCTGCAACCTCGGGTCGTCGGGCCGACTCTTGCTCGCCGACGCGTACGGACGCAAGCGCGACGGCGTCGGCTGGGGCGCCACCGCCGAGGGCAGCGAGCCGACCGAGGGCTACTACCGCGCGCGCGCGCCCAGCAAGGCGAAGTCGATGTCGCGACGGAGCGACGGCCGCGACAGCGACGTCAACGCCACGGACTTCGGCGTCTCCTCACCGACGCCCGGCGCGCCGAATCCGGTCTTGAAGTGACCTTCAGTCGGCGCCGGCGATGAACGCCTCGTGGACCAGGGCGCTCAGCTCGTCGGCGCGCGCCGGGGTGATGCCCAGGGCGTCCATGAGCTGATCCTCGACGTCCATCTCGTGACGGCTCGTGTCGAGATCGGAGATGCCGAGCGCGACCACGATCTCGAACGCCAGCTCGCGCAGCTCGGGCGGGAGTAGCGGCGCGAGCTGCGTGATGCGCGTCGCGATCTCCTGGTGGTCGACGTTGCCGGCGAAGCGATCGAGCAGCGCGTCGAGATCGGCGGGGGAGCCCTTGCCGGTGAGCTGCTTGGCCAGCTGCCGGAAGACCTTCAGCTCCGCGGAATCGAGGCGGCCGTCGGACGCGGCGACCAGGTATGCGAGCTCGAGCACGGTGTCGGCATGCGAGGCGGCGACGGGACGGTTCGCGAGCAGTTTGTCGATCGACATGCCGCGAGCCTAGCCGCCGCGCCATGATCCCGAAACGGAATCGTGCGCTCGTGAGGTAGGGTCTCTCCGTGATCCTTCGCGGGCTGCGTGACATCGCTGCGAGCTACGACGCCTTCCTGGTGGATCTCTGGGGCGTCGTGCACGACGGCAAGGCGCCGTTCCCGGGGGTGATGGAGGTGCTCCGCGAGCTGGCGTCCGCGGGGCGGCGCGTGGTCTTTCTCACCAACACGTCGCGAGCGAGCGCGCGCGTGGTCGAGGCGCTGGAGGCGATGGGCATCGGCCGCGATCTCTTCGAGGCGGTGATCTCCTCGGGCGACGTCACGCGCGCCGCGCTGCTCGCGGAGGACCCGGCGCTCTTCGCGCGGCTCCCAGCGGCGCCGCGAGTACTTCACGTCGGCGAGGCGTCGTTCGTACCGTGGCTCTTCGAGCTCGGTCATCGGTTCGTGGAGGAGGTCGGCGACGCCGACCTCGTGGTCGCGACCGGCGCACCGAAGGACGAGGCCGCGCTCTTGCTCACGCGCGCCCAGCTCGAGCCTGCCGCGATGCGCGACCTCCCGCTGGTGTGCACGAACCCCGACCGCGTGATCCCGACCGCGCAGGGCCTGACGCTGGGACCGGGAGCGGTGGCGGCGCTCTACGCCGAGCTCGGCGGACGCACGTTCCTCTACGGCAAGCCGCACCCACCGATCTACGCCGCGGCCCGGCGGCAGCTGGGGGAGGTCCCGCCGACACGCGTCCTCGCCGTCGGGGATCTCCTCGCCACCGACATCCGCGGGGCGCGCGAGGCGGGGATGCGTTCGGCGCTCGTGCTCGCCACCGGCGGTCATGCCGCCGCGCTCGGCCCCGCGCCCAGCGTCGCCGCCATCGATGCACTCTGCATGGAAGCGGGCGTGACCCCGGATTTCGTGCTGGATCGCCTGGCCTGGTGACGGACACATCACGGAATGTGCAAGTGTCGAACTGACGGATCGACACGGCAGACCCCGCTGTGACGGTGCGCGCCGCAGGCCACGTGCTACCGAAGTGGCGTGGCGGCCATCCTCGACAACGTGCGCGCGCGACCGGCGCTCCTCAGCGGACTCGTGGCCATCGCGTTCCACGGCGCGGTCGTCGCGTCGTTGCCTCACGCGCGCTCGCCCGGCGTCGCGCAGGCGCGGCCGCTCGAGGTCGATGTCCCGCCGACGCCGAGCTTCTACGCAGCTGCGCCGAC
>JAYTBL010000867.1:0-15892 GCA_043736975.1 Polyangiaceae bacterium | reverse complement strand
CGAGGATTTCCGCCGAGTTGCGAGCAGCGCGAGGCGCGACGACGACGGATACTGCTGCTATCCCAGGAGGAGCAACGAAGCGATGCGACGTAAATCGGTGGAAAGCCGACCGAATCAACCTGTTCGGTGTTCTAGGACCGGCGTTCGCCTCGACGCTCACTGACAGACCGCGCTGCACTTCGCGTTCTGGCACTGCGCGAGCGCTTGCAGCTTCGCGAGACCCGAGCTGTCCTGGTCGACGCACGCCTGCACCTGCGCCTCATCGCCGGCCGCCGCCGCCACGCAGTCGTAGAGCGTCACGCACGCCGGCATCGCTTCGCAGACCGCGGCCTCGTTCGCGCAGCTTGCGCGCGTACACGCCTCGCACGTGCCGCCGCCGCCGTCGGGAACGGCGCCGCTCGAGCCCAGGCCGCCGCCGCCGTTCGCCGGCGGCTTGCTCGCGAGCGCCTTCTGGATGCACGCGTCGATCGTGCTCTGGTCGCAGCTCTTCGTGTTCGTGCAGTCGGTCGCGGCCTGGAGCTGCGCGGCGGTGTGGCCCGCGGCCTGCGCCTGGCAGGCCTTGTCGTCGACCGCGAGGCTGCAGGCCGTGGCCCACTTCGACAGCGCCGCGCAGCTGCTCTGGGGCGTCGCGGTCGCGCCCGTGCCCAGGCCGCCCGCGCCGCCGTCACCGCCAGAGCCCGAGGAGCCGCTGCCCCCACACGCGGCGGTCGCGACCGAGACGAGCACGGCAAAGACGACGGGGACCGAGACCGAAAAACGCGCGTCAAACATCGATGACTTCCTCCTGTTGGTTGCAGTGCAGAGGACATCAGCAGGAAGGGTGCCTGGCGGATCCGAGGCGCCTTGGCGCAACCTGCGCCGTCGTCGGGACCCGCCGACATTCAGCGCTGGCGCAGGAGCGGGGCCGCGAGCCCTCGGTCGAGGAGCCCGTGGCGCTTCACGTGACACGCTGTCGCTTCGACGGCGCAGGCCGCGAGCCTCACATGCGAATGGTCTGTACCTGGATGTCGAACGCGCGCAGCTGCGGGTGCGCGGCGACGAGGGCGTCGCGGCACTTTGCGCCGAGGCTCGTGATCACGGGATCGAAGTCGTCGGCCTCGTGGCAGAAGAGCACGTTGATGATGCCGTCCTGATCGACGATGCGGCCGAGCCGGAAGCGCGAGGCGCGTGGCGCATAGAGCGCGGCCTTGCCGACGTTCTCCTTCAGGAAGGTATTCGCGAGGGCGACCGCCTTCGCGCGCGAGATGGTCGCCTTGGGCTTCGGCGGCGCCTTGATCTCGGGCGTGAAGATCGTCTTCTGGTGCGCGACCGCGGGCGGCGGGTTCGCCTTGGCGGGCCGCTTCGGCTTCTTGACGACCGACGGCGGCGGCGCCTTCTTCACGGGCGCCTTCTTCAGGGTCTTCTTCTTCGCTGCCATCGCGCACGAAAGTAACAGAACCGTCGAGCCGTCGGTTCTCGTCCCCCTGGATCATTCCCTCCATCGCGCGCCCGCCGCGGACATGAAAGCACGCGAATTCAGGTCTCGTTCTGCGGGCACGCCGCGTGCTGAGGCGGGAGCGTGCCTTATAAAAACTATGTCGTTTCTATATTGGGCCCGGCCCGAGGCGCCTCCTTCGTGAGCTACCTGGTCATCGTCGCGGTCGTCGCGCTCGGCGGCGGCGCCGCGTTCGTCGTGCTCGGCCGCGCCATGCGCGACGGCGCGCACTGCCAGGCGGCGTGGATCGCGAAGCTCGGCGGCGGGTGCAGCGCCGAGCAGCTCGCCGCCAAGGCGAGCGCTGCCTCGATGGAGGCCGCCCCCGCTGCCGCGGGCGGCCTCTTCTGCGACAGGCTCGGGTGCCGGGGAATCGCCTGCTTCGCCGCCGGCACGCCGGTCGCCACGCCGAGCGGCCCCATCGCCATCGATCGGCTCGAGGCGGGCGACCTCGTCCTCGCCGGAGATGGCGAAGGCGGCGTCGCCGCGCGCCGCGTCCTGAGCACGAAGCGGAGCGCCAGGCGAGCGGTGCTCGCGATCGCGATCGCGGGCGACGGCGCGAGCCGGAGCGACGTCCTGCACGTCACCCCCGAGCACCCCTTCTTCACGCCGGATCGCGGCTGGCGCGCGGCCCGTGATCTCGAGCCCGGCGCGCTCGTCACGACCGACCGCGGCCTCGCTCACATCGCCGGCGTGACCGAGCTCGCGGCGCTCACCACAGTCTTCAACCTCGAGGTCGACGACCTCCACACCTACTTCGTGGGCGCGACGCACGCGCTCGTGCACAACGACTGCACCACCGGCGCGAAGGCGCTCGTCGCCGAGTCGGTCGGCATCGAGAAGGCGTTCGGCGACCTCCGCAAGGAGCGGGAGAAGGAGCTGGACGACGCGCGGCGGCGAGCCCCCCCGCCCCCGCTCCCCAACTTCGGCTCGTCGATCCCGCAGGGCGGGCCCTACGGCGGCGGCGGTGGCGGCGGAGGTAGCGGAATGGGCGGAATGGGCGGTGGCGGGATGCGCGGCAACGGCCCGTATGGCGGAGGCGGAGGCGGAATGGGCGGCAACGGACCGTACGGCGGCGGAGGCGGCGGAGGCCTCGGCGGCAACGGACCTTACGGAGGTGGCCTCGGTACGCCCGGCATGCCGAGCCTCCAGGCCCCAGGCTCCACGGTGTTCGGCGGCTCGATGCACTTCGTGAGCGACCTCACCTACGAGAAGCTCACCGTCCGCAAGGCCGAGTGGCGGCGCAAGATCACCGAGACCCTCGCCGCGCCCGGCACGAGCCTCGACGACAAGAAGCTCCTCGCGAAGGCGCTGCTCGACGACCTCACCACCGGCGATGGCCCGATGAAGAAGGACCGTACCGGCAAGACGCTCATGTCCTTCGATTTCAAGCTCGAGGACAAGCTGGCGCGCGAGCTCGGCGCGCCGACCGAGGCCGCGCGGCGCGCGCTCGTCGACTTCGCCAACACGCCGGCCGGCGCAGAGATCAAGCCGGGCGTGCTCGCGTACGTCACGAGCTTCGCCCCCGGCCCGCCGATGACCCCCGATGCCGAGAAGAGGGCCGCCGAGGGCCTCGTGAAATCCGCGTTCGCCTCCGGCCTCCAGCACACCCTCAAGGCCACGCTGGAGAAGGGCCTCAAGGAGGAGAAGGACAGCGGCAACCTCAAGCGCCTCCTCCAGCTCCTCTACGTGCGCGACCAGCTCGCGCGCGACCCGAAGAAGTGGGGCGAGTACACGGACCGCACGCTGCTGGAGAAGGGCATCAAGGCGCTCGAGAGCGACCCGTTCGTGAAGAAGCAGCTCGCCGACCTCTACGGCAGCGCCGAGAAGGACGCGCGCGCCCGCGCCATTGCCGCGTGGCGCAGCAAGATCGACTACCTGAAGAGCCGCGCGTTCGAGGATCTCCTTCTCCTGCACCCCGAGGAGGAGCAGGCGCGCATCATCAACGATCGCATCGCGCCGCTCGCGCTCATCGACACCGACACCGCGACCGAGGTCCTCGCGCACCTCGCCTCCCGCAACCTCGCGAAGGCGGTGGCGGCCATGACCGAGGAGGAGCTCGAGGGCGCGCTCGCCGACGCCTTCGAGAAGCTGGTCTTCGACGGCCACGACAAGGACCTCAAGTACGCAGCCGACGTCTCGAAGCGGGTCGCGAAGGTCATCGGCCCGCTCTCCAAGGCCGGGAAGATCGGCGACATCATGCGCGCCGGCTCCGCCGAGCTCGCGGCGCTCAAGGTCGATCCCGCGACCGCCGCGCGCTTCAAGAAGGTGATGGGCGCCCTCGAGATGCTCGACAAGAACGGGCATGCCTCGAGCGTCTCCTCGGCGCTCGGCGTGTTCTTCCTCCTCGCCGACTGCCAGGACGGCAAGGCCTGGAAGGATCGCGCGGCGACGCTCGCGTCGTTCGGCACGATCGCCAAGACCATCGACAGCGCCGAGGGCGCGGTCAAGCTGACGAGCTGGGGCCTCCGCGTCTACGGCAATAGCCTGAACGTCGAGCGCCTGAAGGATCTCCAGGCGCCGAACACCAAGGCCGCGACCGTCGCCGCGGGCAAGGCCACGCCCGCCGCAAAGATCCTGCTCCGCGCCAAGCTCGCCGGCCCGGCCGGTGATCTCCTGATGGCGGTCGCTGCCTATCAGAAGCTCGACAAGGCCGCGGAGCTCGGCAACGTGAACAACGCGGTGGTGAACGCCGGCAAGTACGGCACCGCGCTGGTGGCGTTCACCGCGGGCAGCTACATCGCCATCGCGGGTATCGTCGGGCTCGAGACCGGCCCGCTGGCGCCGGTGGTGTGGCTCATCGCGGCGGTCGGCTACATCGGCTTCTCGCTCTTCGAGGACACCGCGGAGGAGACGATCCTGCGCAAGCTCGGCGTGCACGTCGACAACAACGTGAAGGCCAAGGTCTCCTTCAGCCACGACCAGGTCATCGACCGCGAGATCCTGAAGTACGCCAACAGCTGCACCTCCGATCGCCGCAACTGCCCGGGCCCCATCGGCGACCGCGCGCGCGCGCTGCTCGATGGGAAGGACAAGCGCGAGTACTACGGCGACCTGGCGGCCCTCCTCGACCCGAAGCGCAACCACGGCGCGGAGAGCCCGGTCGCCGCGTTCGAGCGGCAGAGCATCCGCGAGCGCGGGATCAAGTTCTACGAGAAGCACGGCGCCGCGCCTGGCACCTGCGGCAAGTGCCACACGAAGTAGCGGCGTCTCTGCAGCGGACTTCCCTCAGCGAGGGTCGTCCGCACGGTGCTCGCGGTTCCACGCGGCGTGCCACAGGTCGCGGCCCGCGGGGTCCTCGAGCCCGCGCCGCACCAGCGCATCGGCCTGCGAGTCACGGCCTTCGATCCCCAGCGCGCCGAAGCTGGCTTGCCCGGTCGCGCCCGCGGGGAGGCCAAGGTAGAGGCTCACCGTGACCGGCGTCGACGGCAGATCGAGATCGCGGTTACGATCGTAGATGAAGCGCCTGCGCGCCACCGGCAGGCCGAGCGCGATCAACGACGCGCGCAGCGGGAGTACGACGCGGCTCCACGCGTCACGCTTCGCCGCGAGCGTCACGAAGCGCTCGCCGGACGGAAGGGTGCCAACCCCCGACGTCGCCTCGCCGAACAGCACCAGGCCGTACACGCCCGAGCTCTCGAGGCGTAGCCCGTAGAGCTCGCGGTAAGGCGGTCGATTCGCGGTCTCGGGCACATGGACGTTGACGACCAGCGGCGCCTCGGGCAGCGCGAGGATCGTCGAGAGGCGCGCGGCGCGAGGCAGATCGGGATCCGCCGCCGGTCCGATCTCGAGGACGGCGCGCTCCTCGCCGGCCAGCGAGCCCGCGGGCACGAAGCGGATCGCGGGATCGCTGCGCTCCAGCGTCCAGCCGAAAGGCAGCGCGGTGCGCGTGTCGACGAGCGCGAATCGACCGTTGGGGATCGCGTCGATGTGGCGCGTCGCGGGATCGGCGGGCAGGTCGACGAACGCGCGCACGCCGGGGTCACCGTCGTCCGAGACCGCGAGGCGCCCGCCTGTGAGACTGTCGACCTCGTCGTAGGCGTGCCCCGCGCGCAGCGCGTACTCCTCGGACTGATCGCTCCCGAGCACGCCGCGCCCCGACTCGACCAGCCACGGCAGCGGCTGCGCCGCGGTGCTCTGGACCGCGAAGCGGGGGCGCGTCGCGCGACCGAGCCGGTTCACGACTCGCACGCGCAGCCCCACCACGCGGCGGTCCCAGGAAGCGAGCGGGCCCAGCACCTCCACCTCGAACGGCGGCGCCCGCCACGCCGAGTAGCCGATCAGGCCCAGCAGCAGCGCCGCGAGCACGCCGCCGAGCCGCATGGTGCCTGCGCGCAGCCCGCGCTCCCCCTCGGTCGCGGCTGGCGGGTCGCTCGACCACTCCGCGTCGACGAGCGCAGCGATCGCCGGCAGCGCATGGAAGTACCAGTACGACGTGAGCGCGCGGTGCGAGAGCCACAGCGCGACCCCGGGCAGGATCCAGCACCAGCGGCGGAGCGGCCTGGTGTGCCGCGCGTAGACCCACAGCGCGAATGCGTAGCCGATCCAGAACACGCCGCTCAGCGCGAAGCGCGGAAGCACCGCGTAGCCGGTCATGGTGAGCGCCGAGAGACCGTCGCTCAGCGTGATCATCGGCGCGAGGAGCGGTTCGAACACGCCGCGCGCCCACGCCCGCGGCGCCAGGAGCAGGAACGGCGCGTTCACGATCGCGAACACGGCCCCCACGATCGCGAGCATGCGCGGCGCGCGCTGCTCCTCTCGCCACAGGAGCACGAGCAAGAACGGCACCACGAACCAGGGCTGTTGCTTGTAGGCGCACGCCAGCCCGAGCAGCACGAAGGGCAGGTTCCGCCGCTTCCACGCGAGCAGCGCCCCCACCAGGCCCAGCATCCACGGCGAGTCGGTCACGCCGCCGTACACGAAGGCGAGGAACGTCTCGTCGTAGAGGAACAGCACCAGCACGACCCCGCGGAGCCACCACGGCGTCTGCCGCACCACCAGCGTGAGCGCCGCGAGGAAGCAGGCCGCGTACACCAGGTGCGTCGGCACGTGCAGCAGCACCGCCGGCACGAGCAGGAGGAAAGAGAGCGCGGGATAGGCCACGCGGTCGCTCACGTCGCCGTCGGCGAGCGGCGTCGCGAAGCGTAGCGGCAGCTCCTGCAGCCGGAAGCCATCGAGGAGCGACTCGGGGTACGGATTGCGACCCGCCACCACCATGCGCGCGGCCGCGTCCATGAAGGCGTGCCCGTCGGTCGTCAGGGCGAAGGTCTGTCGCAGCTGCCAGTCGCGAAACGAGTACGCGAGCACCACCAGCGCGAGGGACGCGAACACCCAGCGTGACGCGCCTCGCGCCTCGCCCGACGCGAGCGCGGCGAGGATCAGCGCGAAGCTCGTGGCGCCGAGCAGCACGACCAAGATCACCGCTATCGGGTGCATCGGCATGAGCCCGGCCGCGATCAGCGCACCCGCGAAGTGCCAGTGCACGAGGGCGAGGCCGATGAGCCCTACCTTCGCGACGACGGGCTCGCTCCACTTCATCCTCCTCGTTTACTTCATGGAACGCGTGGTCGTCACGCTTGCTACCGTCTCCGGCGCGTGAAGGAAGAGCCTCGCTGGACCGTTGCGCTCTTGGCGACCGCCATCGTCGCGGTCATGGTGCCGCTGCTGTCGGTCCGCTTCCTGCCGTTCACGGATCTGCCGGAGCACGTCGCGGTCATGGCCACGATGGCGCGATGGTTCGGCGGTACCGAGCCCGCGACGTACGAGATCACGTTCTGGCGGAGCCAGTACCTCCTCTACCACGCGTCGGGCGCGCTCCTGACGAGGGTGGTGGGGGACGCGGTGCTCGCCAACCGACTCCTCCTGTGCGGGCTCGCGGTGGCGCTACCGCTCTCGGTGCGCGCGGCGCTGCGCGCGCTGGGACGCGACGAGCGCCTCGCGATCCTGGCCGCGATGCCCTTCCTCTCGCGCCCGCTGTTCGTCGGGTTCTTGCCCTACGTCGCGTCGCTCCCGCTCTACTTCTTCGGCCTCGCGCTGGTGCTGCGGCCCCGGACGCGGCGCTCGACGATGGCGCTGGCGGTGCTCGCGACAGCCCTGTTTTACACTCACTTCAGCACGCTGCTGGTGTTCGTGGTCACCGCGGTGGCGCTGGAGGTCGTGGCCTCGGCCCGCTCCGTCGAGGCGTGGTCGGCGAGAGGCTTCATCGCGGCGCGCGTCCGCCGCTTGCTGTGGCTCGCGCCGGTCGCGCTGGTCGCGAGCGCGTGGTCGGTCACCAACCGGATCACGCTCCGTGGTGAGTCACTCGCGGATCGCGGTGAGATCGGGAAGATGGATGTCGCGCGATCGATCCATGCCCTGCCGCTGTGGACGTTCGACGTCTTCCGCTCCCACGTCGACGAGATCTGCGGCGGCGTTTGGTGGCTGGCGCTCGCGGTCCTCGCGGTGCTGGGAGCGCGTAGCGAGGAAGCGAGCCGCGCTGCCCCGTCGCGGCTACGCCCGCTCGCGGTGCGGCTCCTCGCGCGCCTCGACCCCGCCTACGTACCGCTGCTTTGCGTCCTCGCGATCTACTTCGCGACGCCGTTCCGGATCGGCGCGGGAGGGATGCTCAACGTTCGCCTCGCGCCGATCGTGGCCCTCACCGCGACCCTGACCATCCCGCGCTCGCGGGGCGCGCTGCGAAACGCCGTCCTCGCCGTCGTCGCGATCGCGACCGTCGCGTTCGCGGTGAACGCTACCGTGCAGATCCGCGCGCTCGCCCGCGAGCAGATGACCGACTTCGACGCGATCCTCGCCACCATGCGACCGGGAACGAGGCTCGTGTCGCTCCGCTTCGGGCATCGCGCATCGCGCACGTACTACGATCCCTATCCGTTCGCCGGCTCGTACCACCGCGCGCATGGCGGCCTGATCGCGTCGTACTCGTTCTCCGATCTCCCTCACTGGCCCGTGCAGTACACGAGCGCCGCGCGCCCCCCGCAGAAGCCCGTCCCCTTGTGGATCTATGCGCCCTGCGCGTACCGGAACGCGATCGACGGGCCGTTCTACGACTACGTGCTCGTCAGCGGCGGCGTCGACCCGTTCGCCGATCGGCCCGCCGGTCCGGTGTTCCGCGAAGTGCGCCGCGCCGCGGAGCTCGTCCTCTACGAACGCGTGCTGGGAGAAGCATGGACGGGCGACCGTGGGCAGGACGGACCGTGCGCGAGGACGGTGGCCCCGGCGCGATCCATGGATCCGCCGGTCAGCGAGGACTACACCACCTCACCCTGACGCCCTACTGCTCCGCACGCATGAGTCATTCGTGATCCACGGACAGCCCGATCAGGGTGACGGGCACTTCGACCCGCGCCATGCGGTCTTTTCAGCGCTTCTTCGACGGATCCCGCGGTGGCGGACATATTGCCTGGACCTTCCCATGAGCTCCGCATCCCGGCACATCAAGCTTGCTCCCGTCCTCCTTCTATCCGTGCTCGCGATCGGCACCTCGGTTCAGGTCGGCTGCAGCGGCTCCATCGAGAACTACGGAAAGCGTGACGACGCGACGCGCGAGAACGCGCCCGACGGCTCGTCGCCAGGCACCGGCGGCTGCGGCCCGTACGGCTACGGCTACGGCTACGGCTACGGCTACGGCTGCGACGGGTACGGATACGACGACCGCTGAGCGGGCGCGCCGAGCTACGATTGAGGGAGATGCCGATGTGCAGCGGGCACTACGGAAGCTCACGACCACCTTGGACGAAGCCGAGATCCCGTACGCGATCGCGGGGGCCATGGCGCTCAACGAGTACGGCTATCGGCGGGTGACCACCGGCGTGGACGTCCTCTTGACCGCGGAGGGGCTCCGCGAGCTCAAGAGCCGCGTGCCCGGTCGCGGCTACGTCGAGAAGTTCGCGGGCAGCAAGGGCCTTCGCGACACGGAGGACAACGTCACGATCGACATCCTTCTCGCGGGTGAGTACCCCGGCGACGGTAAGCCCAAGGCCATTCGCTTTCCCGATCCCGCGACGGTGGCGCCTCCTCGAGCTGAAGCTGGCCTCGGGCATGAGCGCTCCCCACCGCTTGAAGGATCTCGCGGACGTCCTCGAGCTGGTGCGAGCAGCGCACCTCCCGCGGCGGGTCGCCGACGATCTCGACGCCTCGGTGCGCGAGAAGTTCCTGGAGCTCTGGGAGGCTGCCCAGGCCGAGGAACGCGAATAGGCGTCACGCCATCTTCAGGAAGCGCGCGAGGACCTTCTTCTCGCCCCAGCCCGGGAAGAACGCGACCACCGCCGGCTCGCCGACGCTCACCACCTTGAGCACCTCGCCGCGCCCGAATTTCTCGTGCTTCACGGTCATGCCGCGCTGGAGCGTCACGTCCTCGCCGGCGTCGCCGCCCTCGTACTCGACGAAGCGCTCGCCCGGCTCGCGCGCGTTGCCTGGCGCGGGCGGCGGACGCGAGGGCGAAGGCGCCGCCTGCGGATGGCGCCAGCCGCCCGTACCGTTTCCGGGTGACGTGCCGCGCCCCGCGCCCGGTCGCCACGAGGTGGGCGCGGTGTCTCCGCGATCGATCCAGCGGCCCGGCGCCACCGCCGCCCGCGCGCCCGGCGTCTCCAGCACCTCCACCGTCTCGGCCGGGAAATTCCCGATGAAGCGGCTCGGCGTCCCGAGCCGCGTGATGCCGAAGATCTGCCGCTGCCGGGTGTGCGTGACCACGAGGTGCTTGCGCGCGCGCGTCACCGCCACGTACGCGAGGCGCCGCTCCTCTTCCATTTCCTCGGCGTTGCGCGGCTCCTGGTTGCGGTAGGGGAACATGTCCTCCTCCATCCCCGTGAGCATGACGAGGTCGAACTCGAGGCCCTTCGCGCCGTGCACGGTCATGAGCGTCACGCGCTCGCGCTCCGCGCCGTCCTTGTCGAGGTTGTCGGTGTCGCTCTGGAGCGAGACGCGCTCCAGGAAGCCCTCCAGCGAAGGCTGCTCGCCGCGCGCCTCGGCCTCGACGGCGTAGTCGTGCATCGAGCCCTCGAGCTCCGCGAGGTTCTCGAGGCGGCCCTCCGCCTCGGCGGTGTCCTCGGCCTCGAGCGCGGTCTTGAACCCGCTCTTCGCCAGCACCATCCGCAGCACGTCGGCGGGCGCGCGGTCCTTGCCCTCCTCGATGAGCCGCGCGAGCAGCTCGCGGAACTGTCCGAGGCGCTTCCTGGGGGCGCTGCCGAGGTCCTCCGCGAAGTCGTCGAGCCGCTGGAGGGCCTCGTAGAGCGAGATGCGCTGCGTGCTCGCGTACGTCGCGACCCGCTCCATGGTGGTGTTGCCGATGCCCCGCGGCGGCGTCTTGATGCAGCGGATCAGGTCCATGTCGCTGCGCGGATTGCAAAGCACGCGCAGGTAGGAGAGCGCGTCCTTGATCTCGGCGCGCTCGTAGAACTTGGTGCCGCCCACGATCTGGTACGGCATGTCGACGGCGCGGAGCGCCTCCTCGAGCACGCGGGACTGCGCATGCACGCGGTAGAACACGGCCACCGCCTTGGGAGAGATCCCTGCGTCGCGTGCGTCCTTGATGGTGCGGACCACGCACGCCGCCTCGTCGCGCTCGTCGGCGCAGGCCACGACGCGGATCGGTGACCCGTCGTCGTTCGAGGTCCAGAGCTCCTTCGGCTCGCGCGTGGTCGATGGCGCGATCACGGCCAGCGCCGCGGAGACGATGCGCTTCGTGGAGCGGTAGTTCTGCTCCAGCTTCACCACCTTGGCGTCCGGGTAGTCCTTGCGGAAGCCGCGGATGTTGCGCACGTCAGCGCCGCGCCAGCGGTAGATCGACTGGTCGTCGTCACCGACGACGCACACGTTCCGCGTGCGGGCCACGAGCTCCTTGATGAGGCGGTACTGGATCTGGTTCGTATCCTGGAACTCGTCGACCAGCACGAAGTCGAACTTCTTCTGCAGCGCCTCCTTGGCGCGCAGCACCTCGGCCGGCAGCGAGCCGTCGGCGGGCGCCTCGAGGATGCGCACCACGTTGAGGATCAGGTCCTCGAAGTCGAGCGCGTTGGCGGCGCGCAGCGCGTCCTCGTACTTCGCGTAGGCCTTCTGGATGGCGTCATCCATGTAGCTGTCGAGGTTCATCTCGCGCGGCCCCCGGCCCTCCTGCTTCTCCTTGTGGATGCGGGCAAGGACCTGCTTGGGCGGGTAGCGACGGTCATCGAGATCGAGATCGCGCAGCGCGCGGGTGACGACGGCCTTCTGATCCGTCGTGTCGTAGATGACGAAGCTCTTGTTGCGATCGATCGCCTCCGGGAAGAGGCGGAGGAATTTCGCGCAGGTCGCGTGGAACGTCCCGACCCAGAGATCGCGGGCCACCGGGCCGAGCATCGACGGGTGCTCGAGCCGGTGGCGCATCTCGCCGGCCGCCTTGTTCGTGAAGGTCACGGCCAGGATCCGCCAGGGGGCCACTCGCTCCCGGGCCACCAGGTTCGCGATGCGGTAGGTGATGACCCGGGTCTTGCCGCTGCCGGCGCCGGCGAACACCAGGAGAGGCCCCTCGACGTGACCGACGGCGTCCGCCTGGGGCTGATTGAGCTCGGAACCTGAGGTCACGCCCTGCCCCTTACCGAACCGGCGGCCGCGACGCCATGGACGACGCCCCGCCCTCCGCCCGAGGGTAGGCGCACCCACCTTTGTTCGCGATTCGGGTATAGTCGGGGGCCGATGTCTGAACCGAGCGACAAGAACGGAGCCGTGAACGACGACGCCGACGAGGCTTCACCCACGAGCGGTCAGGCGCCCGCCGAGCCCGCGGATCCGATCGTCGAGGCCAAGGCCGAGACCGCGCGCTTCAAGGAGCAGTGGATGCGCTCGGCCGCGGACTTCGACAACTTTCGCAAGCGCTCGCGCAAGGAGCTCGAGGACACGCGCAAGGCCGGCCGCGAGGAGCTCCTCAAGGATCTGCTCCCCGTGTTCGACAACCTCGAGCGCGCGATGACGAGCGCGGAGCGCGCGACCGAGGTAAAGCCAGTCTCCGACGGCCTCAAGCTGGTCCTCCGGCAGTTCGTCGACACGCTCGGACGATCCGGGATCACGAAGGTGCCGACCACCGGTCAGCCCTTCGATCCGAGCATGCACGAGGCCATCCAGCAGGTGGAGACCGACGAGGTCGCCCCTGGGACGGTGATGGCAGAGGTCCAACCAGGGTACTTGCAGGGCGAACGGCTGGTGCGCGCTGCGATGGTGGTGGTGGCCAAGCCGAAGGCCGAGGCGACGGCGGCGGAGCCGGACGCTTGATCAGCAGCTGCGCGATCGGAGAGGGGCGGCGGGAATGAGCAAGGTCATCGGCATCGACCTCGGCACCACGAACTCGTGCGTCGCGATCATCGAACAGAGCCCGACCGGAAAGATCGACGTCAAGATCATTCCCAACTCCGAGGGCGCCCGCACCACGCCCTCGGTCGTCGCGTTCACGGCCAGCGGAGAGCGCCTGGTCGGCCAGTCGGCCAAGCGCCAGGCGGTCACCAACGCCGTGAACACGGTCTATGCCGTCAAGCGACTCATCGGCCGCAAGTACAAGTCGGACGAGGTCAAGCACCAGCTCGATCGCAGCCCCTTCAAGGTCATCGAGGCGCCCAACGGTGACGCCTGGGTCTCGGTCGCAGGCAAGGACATGTCGCCGCCCGAGGTCAGCGCGATGATCCTCGTGCGGATGAAGGAGATCGCCGAGGCCTACCTGGGGGAGACCGTCACCGAGGCGGTGGTCACCGTCCCCGCGTACTTCGACGACGCGCAGCGCCAGGCCACCCGCGACGCCGGCAAGATCGCTGGGCTCGACGTGCGCCGCATCATCAACGAGCCGACCGCCGCCGCCATCGCCTACGGCCTCGAGAAGAAGACCGCCGAGCGCATCGCGGTCTACGACCTCGGCGGAGGCACGTTCGACATCTCGATCCTGGAGATCCAGGAGGGCGTCTTCTCCGTGAAGGCGACGAACGGCGACACCTACCTGGGCGGCGAGGACTTCGACCTCCGCATCGTCGACGGCATCGCCGAGATGTTCGAGAAAGAGCACAAGGTCGATCTCCGCAAGGACCGCATGGCGCTGCAGCGCCTCAAGGAGGCCGCGGAGAAGGCGAAGCACGAGCTCTCTTCGTCGCTCGAGACCGAGATCAACCTCCCCTTCATCGCGACGAGCGTCAAGGGCGAGCCGCTCCACGTCCAGAAGACGATGAAGCGCGCCGAGCTCGAGCTGCTCTGCATGGAGCTCGTCGAGCGCAGCCTCGAGCCCTGCCGCGCCTGCCTCAAGGACGCGAAGCTCTCGCCCTCGGACATCCAGTCGGTGGTCCTGGTCGGCGGCATGACGCGCATGCCCGCCGTGCAGAAGGCGGTGAAGGAGTTCTTCGGCCGCGAGCCGAACAAGGGGGTCAACCCCGACGAGGTGGTCGCGGCCGGCGCAGCGCTCCAGGGCGCCGCGCTCGACAGCGAATCGCAGGTCGAGATGCTCCTGCTCGACGTCACGCCGCTGTCCATGGGGGTCGAGACGGGCGGCGGCGTGTTCACGGTGCTCATCCCGCGCAACACCACCATCCCCACGGAGCGCAGCGAGATCTTCACGACCTCGGTCGACAACCAGAACTTCGTGCCGATCCACATCCTCCAGGGCGAGCGCCCGATGGCCGCGGACAACGCGAGCCTCTCGCACTTCGAGCTGACCGGGATCCCCCCCGCGCCGCGCGGCGTTCCGAAGATCCAGGTCACCTTCCGCATCGACGCGAACGGCGTGGTCAGCATCGACGCGAAGGATCTTGGCTCCGGCCGCTCGCAGCAGATGAACGTCACGCCCACCAGCGGTCTCACCAAGGACCAGATCGAGCGCATCATCACCGAGGGCGAGCGCCACCAGGCGGCGGACGCCGTGCGCAAGGAGCTCGCCGAGCTGCGCAACCAGGCGGAGACGTTGCTCTACACGACAGAGGCCGCGCTCGAGGGGTACCAGGACCTCGTCGACGGCATCATGATCGACAGCGCGCGCGAGAGCTGCACGCGCCTGCGCACGCTGCTCGAGGGCGGCAGCGATCTCACCAACATCCGCTCGAGCTACCAGGAGCTCGAGACGCTGACCTTCAAGATCGCCGAATCCCTGTACGGCGCGTCCTGAGCGCCTCGCCTCGGGGCCAGGCTTCCTGTCTTCCCTCCCGAGCGCGACCTGCGTAGCCTATCGTGACGGTGGCGGAAGAGAATCGAAGAGAGCCTCGCTTCCCTGCCCGTATCGTCGCGCGCGTCATTCGTCGCGGCGAGACCGTGGACCTGATGACCAACGACGTGAGCTTCCGCGGCGCGTTCCTCCGCACCGATGCTCCGCCAGCGCTCCGTCAGCTGGTGCGCGTCGCGTTCGTCGTACCGTCGGGCGAGATGGTCTCGGCGCACGCGATGGTGGTGCACGTGGTGCAGGCCAACGGCTCGAACATCCCTGGCGTCGGCGTCCAGTTCTGGGGACCGGTGGAGGGGTCTAAGGCCTGGGAGAGGTACGTCTACGAGCTCAAGGTCAAGCTCCGCGCCGGGGTCTCCTCCTCCCGCGCGACGGACAAGGTGCGCCGCTCCTCCGAGCGCTTCAAGCTGCAGCTCGAGGTGATCATCGACGGGCGGCGGCTCAGCACCCGCGATCTCTCGGAGAACGGCATGGCCATACGATCCGAGTCGGCGATGCCGGTCGGCACGCGCGCGCACATGCAGGTCCACTCGAACGGCCACCCGTCGATCGCGCTCGACGTGATCGTGCGGCGCCGCATCGAGGAGAGCGACTTCAAGGGCCTCGGCGTCGAGTTCGTGGACCTCTCGCCCGATGCGCGCAGCGCGCTGATGTCGATCCTGCGCCCCGCGGCCTCCGAGGAGGACGCGATCTTCATCGACGCCGACGACCCCGGCCTCCACTGAGCCAGGTCTACGCGCCGCAACTCAGAAGCGGCGCATCACGAAGTTGTCGACCGCGACGGAAGCGATGGTGGAGGGCGCCGGTACCGTGAAGATGCCCAGGGTGGCGTTGACCGCGATAGACGAGCTGGTGATGCCGAGTTTGTCGGCGAGGACCGCCGTGCCATCCACGTACAGCGCGATGGTGGCCAGCGACAGGTCGACGTCGACACGAAAGTGCGTCCAGGTCCGCAGCGGCGGCAGCGGGAACTCGTCGAGGTCCTCGGGGGGGGCACGCGCACGTCGAGCTCGAGGCGGATGCCGCTCGCGCCTCCGAGGGTGAGGTCCTTTACGAGGAGCACGCCGTGAGCGGTACCGGCAGCGTCGAGGCCGGCTTCGAGCGGGAACGCTAGGCCGCGCGCGGCGTTGCCGGCGGCGCCGCCCTCGCGCGGCTCGAGCTCGAGCGAGCCCTGATCGACGAACTTGTCCTTGTTGAACCCGAGCTCGAGGCCCTGCTCGAAGTCGGCGCAGAAGGCGGCGTCCGCCGACTGGCAGAACGCGAGC
>JAYTBL010000866.1:0-2952 GCA_043736975.1 Polyangiaceae bacterium | reverse complement strand
CCCCCGGGCAAGCGCTGGGCACGCCGTATTACATGTCCCCGGAGCAGATCACGGGCGCGGACGTCATCGACGGACGCAGCGACATCTGGGCGATCGGCGCGACGCTCTACGAGCTGCTGAGCGGCACGCTCGCCTTCCCCGGCGGCCACGCGGCGGCGGTGTTCGACCACATCCTCAAGGGGAGGCCGGTGCCGCTCCGCTCGCTGCGGCCGGACGTGCCGGAGTCGATCGTCGCGATCATCGACCGCTGCCTGCAGATCGACACGAACGCGCGCTTCCAGACCGTGCCCGACCTGTTGAAGGCGCTCGAGGGCGCGCGCTCCCTCACGCTCGCGACCGATCCGCTGCCGTTCGTCGCGGCGCCGCTCAGCACCGATCGCTTCACGCGTGCATCGGCGCCGCCGTCGCTGCCGCCCTCGATCGAGCCGTCGCTGCGAGGCACCGCGGTGTCGCTCGCGAACCCGTCGGGTGAGCCCCAGCCGCCCGTGCTCCCGCAAGGCCCGAGCATGCGGCAGACCCTGCTCGCGGCGCTCGCCGGGCCGCTGCTCATCGCGGCCGTCGCGGGCGGCGTGCTGCTCAAGATGCAGGCCGACGCGAACGGGAGCGCCGCGCACGAGGGCGTCGCGAGCAAGGTCACCTACCTGACCGCGAGGTCGGGCGACCCCGTTCGCAACAAGGCCCCGACCGGGCCCGCCGCGCCCGACAAACCCGAGCGTCCCCGGAGATAGATCCTCGGTCCGCAGGCTGTTCGATCGCGAGGGGATCGTGCTGTGACCGACGACGAGAAGCGGGAGGCCGTCGCGCTCGAGTTGCGGCACGCTTCGGCGGCGCTCGCGGCGGCGCGCCTCCTCTGCGGCGCGGCGCTTCACAACGATGCGCTGAGCCGGCTGTACTACGCACTGTTTCACACGATGACGGCGCTCTTGCTCACCGAGGGGGTCGAGCCGCGGCGTCACCGGTCGATGCCTGGGCTCCTGGGCACGAAGTTCGCGGCGTCGGGGCTGTTGACGGCGTCGGACATCGCGGTGGTGAGTCGCGCGGCGACCTATCGCGATCTCGCGGACTACGAGAGGACCTGGCAGGCGACGTCGGAGGTCACGGACGCGGCATTCGCCGAGATCGAGCCGATCATGGTTCGCGTACGGGCGTCTCTGAACCGGATCGGCGGGTGCCGCCGTCCCCAGGCTGGTGACGACCGCCAGACGCACGCGTCCGGCCGCGACGGATACGTTTCTGCTCGGGCGATCAGGCAGCGACGGCGCGCTGCTTCGCCACCGCGAGGAATAGCGAGAGGCCATCGGTGCCGCCGTGGCACGCCTCGCTCATGCGCTCGGGGTGCGGCATGAGCCCGAGCACGTTCTTCGAGGGGCCGCCGTACACGCCGGCGATGTTGGCCGCCGAGCCGTTCGGGTTCGCCGCCTCGGTCACCTCGCCGTCGCGTGTACAATACACGAGCGCGATCCGCCCCTCGCGCTCGAGCTGCGCAAGCAGCTGGGGCGAGGCCTGGTAGCGGCCTTCGCCGTGCGCGATGGGGAGCCGGAGGACCGCGCCGCGCGCGGCCGTGAACGGGCCCTCGCCCTCCACCTTCACGAAGACGTCGCCGCACTCGAACCGGAGGTGGGCGTTGCGCGTGAGCGCGCCCGGCAGGAGCCCGCACTCGGTCAGGATCTGGAAGCCGTTGCACACGCCGAGGACGAAGCCGCCGCGCGCGGCATGCTCGGCGACGGCCTTCATGATCGGACCGACCTTGGCGATGGCGCCGCAGCGGAGGTAGTCGCCGTAGGCGAAGCCGCCGGGGATGGCGACGAGATCGGTGCCCGCAGGCAGCGCGGCGTCGCCGTACCAGACCGTGGTGACCTCGGCGCCCGCGAGGGTGAGCGTGCGGATCATCTCGGCGTCGGCGTTGAGCCCGGGAAACAGGACCACGGCAGCGCGCATGCGGTGGGAGTAGCACTAGTCCCGCACCGTGCCCAGATCGGACGAGAAACGCCCCGGCAGCGGTTTCTTTACGGCGCCAGGCCGGCTAGTCACCTCCTCGCGATGAGCGCTCCCACGGCTGAAGCGGGCTCCTTTCCGGGCGATCTGCCCATCACCCCTGCGGTCGTGAAGCAGCACAAGCTCACCACCGAGGAGTACGCACGCGTCACGAAGGCGCTGGGGCGCGACCCCACGTACACCGAGCTCGGCGTCTTCAGCGTGATGTGGAGCGAGCACTGCTCCTACAAGTCCTCGCGCGTTCACCTCAAGCGCTTGCCCACGAAGGGCCCGCGCGTCATCCAGGGCCCGGGCGAGAACGCGGGGGTGGTCGACATCGGCGACGGCTTCGCCGCCGTCTTCAAGATGGAGTCGCACAACCACCCCAGCTTCATCGAGCCGTACCAGGGCGCGGCCACCGGCGTGGGCGGCATCAACCGCGACATTTTCACGATGGGCGCCCGACCCGTGGCGCAACTCAACTCGCTGCGGTTCGGCGACCCCACGCTGCCCAAAACCCGCCGCCTGCTGCGCGGCGTGGTGCGCGGCATCGGCGACTACGGCAACGCGTTCGGGGTGCCCACGGTGGGCGGCGAGCTGTTTTTCGATGCCTGCTACAACACCAACCCGCTGGTGAACGCCTTTTCGGCGGGCCTCGTGAAAGTCGGCGAGACGGTGAGCGCCACCGCCGCCGGTGTGGGCAACCCGGTGTACATCGTGGGGTCGGCGACGGGCAAGGACGGCATCCACGGCGCGACGTTCGCTTCCGAAGATATTTCCGATAAATCGACCGAAAAACTGCCTTCCGTGCAAGTCGGCGACCCTTTTCAGGAAAAACTGCTGCTCGAAGCCACGCTGGAAGTGATTGCCTCGGGCTGCGTCGTGGGGATGCAGGATATGGGCGCGGCGGGCATCACCTGCTCCACGTCGGAGATGAGCGCCAAAGGCGAAGTAGGGATGGAAATCGACCTCGACCGG
>JAYTBL010000865.1:0-15910 GCA_043736975.1 Polyangiaceae bacterium | reverse complement strand
TGCTTCACCCACGGCTGCGTGGGCGCCGTCCACTCGCCCTCGCCAGCCTCGGGCGTCTTCCAGATCGACGTGATGGGCGAGGGTGGCCAGTGCCCGAGATCCGCAGCCGCCTGCGAGCCGTCGAGGATGGCCGCGGGCGCGGCGACCTCGGGCACGCCCGCGAGCGCGAGCGCCTGGTCACCCGACGTCGCCTTGAACTTCGCCTGGTTGAACGCGTCGCGCACCGCGAACGTCTTCTCCTCGAGCCACGCGATGGGCGCCGGCCCGATCCACGGCACGGCGCGCACGGTGTCGACCGCCCAGAACACCACCGGCTTCGCGAGGTGCCGCCGGCCCTCGGCGCGGACACCCGCCGCAGCCTGGGGCAGGAGCTCGCTCTTCGCCAGATCGAGCTTGGCGCTGCGCGAGGCGCGGCGCGCGCGGTCGTCGTCGGCGAGCGCGATGTCGAGCGTCTCCTCGGAGAGCGCGAGCCCCACACGCTGCGCCGGCTGCTCGAGCGTCACGTCGACGCGCGCGATTCCCGCCGCGCCGCCGGTGAGCTGCCAGTTCGTGATCGCGGCCATCGCCTGGTCGTGCAGGGCCTTCGTGACGTTCTGCGCGCCCTCGCCCGCGAGATCGAGCGCGGTGACGCTCTGCTCCTGTCCGAAGGCGAACGTCGCGTAGGCGGCGTGCGAGCCCCGGACGACGAGCGCGTGATCGTCGCCGAGCGGCGTCTGCGTGAGGTTCCGCGCCTCGCCGAACGCGATGGGCCTTCCTTCCGGCGAGAGACGCACGCGGGCGCGCTGGAGGTCGCGCGGTCCGCCCTCGGTCTCGCTGGCGAGGAAGAGGACGAAGCGGCCAATCGCGAGATCGCTCAACCACCCGCCCGAGGGCTCCCAGCGAACGTCCTCGGCGCGCACCACGCTGTTCGTCGAACGCCCGAGCTCCTCCGCCAGCGCCGCGGCTTCGCCAGGGACGGGCGGCGCGCCGACGACTGCGGCGGCCACAGCCACCGACCCCACGCAACCCATGAGAATCGCGCGCCGCCTGGCCTCACGGACGAATGCGTCGAATCGGGTGAGCGGCATGGTGGGGCGGCGCGCGCAGACGGACGTGGAGCTTAGAGCATTCTGGCAACGTGGGGCCAAACGGCGCAGCGCGCTGAATTTGTCGTATAGTTGGTCGTTGGTAGCGGGGATAGCCTTAGCTCGAGGGGCGTCTCGTGTCTCGTGCGCGGGGGTGGGGATGATTGCTTTCGGCAGTGCAATGAGCGCCGCATCAACGGCGAAGGCTGCAGCGCGTGAGGCAGCGACCGAGGCCCTGGCGGGCCTCGGCGGGGAAGCGCCCAAGCTCGCGATCGTCTTCGCGTCGGCGAGCTATCCCGACGTCGAGGAGGCCGCGCAGACCGTGCGCAGCGTGATCGGCGACGCGCAGATCGTGGGCGGAACCGCGGGCGCCTGCGTGTTCGGCAGCGATCGCGTGGCGTCGCTCGGTGTCTCGGTGGTCCTGCTCGGCGGCGACGGCCTCGAGGTCCTCGGTCGCGTCGCACCGCTGGGCTCGCCCACGTTCATGGAGACCATTCCGGTCGCCGCGCGCATCGCGAGCGCCGCGGACGGCGCGGCCGCGCGCGGCTTCGGACACTTCGCCTGCCTGGTGCTCGCGCCCGGCATCTCGATCGATGGCGAGGCGCTGGTCACGGCCATCCGCAAGGGAGCCGGCGAGCATGCGCAGCTCGCCGGCGCGCTCACCGGCGACGACTTCACGCTCGATCGCCCCCGCGTCTTCTTCGGCGACGAGCTCCGCAGCGACTGCGTCGTGCTGGTCGGACTCTTCACCGACAAGCCAGTGGGCATCGCGGCGCGGCACGGCTGGGCGGCGGTAGGCCCGGTCCGCACGGTCACGCGCGCCGAAGGCCTGCACCTCCTCGAGCTCGACGAGCGTCCTGCGCTCGAGGTGTGGCTCGAGGACGTCAGGAACGCTGGCGGCGCGCCGCCGTCCACCGACGACCGCAAGGCACTCGCGCTCTACCTGGGCAACAACTACGGGATCGGCATCGCCGAGGCGTCGGCGCCGCGTATCGCCATCGCGAGCGAGATCCGCGAGCTCGTTGCCCGGTCGCCGTTCGCCATCCGCGAGGACGGCGCGGTGCAGATGTCCGCATCGATCGCCGAGGGCACGCAGATCCGCGTGCTGAACGCGACGCACGACGACCTCATCAAGGCGGCGGGCGAGGCGGCGGCCGCAGCCGGGGTGCGCGCGGGCAGCGCGGTAGCGGGCGCGCTGGTGTTCGCCTGCTCTGGCCGCCTCGCGGCGCTGGGCGACGGCTTCCCGAAGGAGCCCGCCGAGATCCGACAGCGGCTCGGGGCGCCGATCGGCGGCGCGTGCGTGTTCGGCGAGATCGCGCGCAACGTGCGCGACGCCGACGCCTTCTTCAACACGACCGCCGTGATCGTGGCCTTCGCCTCGTAGCTGCTCGGATCAGCGATCAGGGACGAGCTTCGCCATGTCGTCCGGGAGGGGGGACCTGACGTCGAACGCGAGGTCGGCCTTGCCGCCGCCGTCGTACGCGATGCGTGCAGCATGCAAGGCATGCCGCTCCAGGCCCTCGCAGGGCGGCGCGCCGTAGAGGATGTCGCCGGCGAGCGGGTGCTCGATGGCCGCGAAGTGCGCGCGTAGCTGGTGGCGGACCGCGCGCGGCGCCGTCGCCCGCACCAGCGCCCACGGCCCCACGCGCCGCACCACGTCGTAGGTCGTGACCGCGGGACGCGGCGCGTAGCGCATGACGTCGCGCGGGTGGATGCACGGATAGACGCGCCGCTTGTCCTTGGGGTGATTCGCGATCGGGTACTCGATCGTGCCCGTGTCTGGCAGGCTCTCGGAGGCGCAGACGAGCAGGTACTCCTTGCTCAGCTTCTCGAACTGCAGCGCGTCGCGCAGGAGCTCGAACGCCGGCGCGGTGCGCGCCACCACGACCAGGCCCGACGTCTCGTTGTCCAGGCGGTGCACGATGCCCGGCTCGCGCGGCGAGTAGCCGATGCCGAGGAGCTCCGGATGATGACCGGCGAGCGCGTTGGCGAGGGTCTTCGTCTCGCCCTTGCGGATGGGCGCGGTGGGCTGCCCCGCCGGCTTGTCGACCACGAGGACCAGCTTGCTCTCGAAGCGCACGACCAGCGGCGCATCGGGCTCGGGCAGGCACGGCTCGTCGCCCGAGCCGATGGTGTCCTCGTCGATCTCGATGCGGTCGCCGTCCTTCACGACGCCGCCCTTCGCGACGAGCACGCCGTTGACGCGGACCGCGCCTTCCTCGATGGCGCGCTTCACGCGCGCCCGCGAGGCGCCGTCGACCAGAGCGACGATCGCCTTGTCGAGACGCGCACCGTTGTAGGCCGCCGTGACCATGACCTCGAGCTTCGCCATCGCGGGGCGAGTCTAGTACCGCATCCCGGCCGCGTCCGTACGACTTACGGCGGATCGGCCTCGGTGGCGGTGGGCGCGGTGGGCGCGGCGGGCGCGACGGGAGGGACCGCCACGCCGGCCTCGGGCGCGGCGTTGATCGGCGTGGAGGCCGGCACGGTCGGGACCGCCGCCGGCTCCTTCGAAGGCTCGGTCGACTTCGGGTCGGGCTCGCCGGGCGCCTTCGCCGCCGGCGCCGCGCGCGCGCTCTCGTTCTCCTTCTTGACTTTGAGCGGTGGCGAGGGCGCGGCCCAGGCCGGGACGCTCGCCTTCTTCTTGTCCGGAGCGGGGACCTCGGGCGCCTCGATCACGATGAAGGACGAGGCGGGGGCCAAGGGCGTCGGCGTTGCCGTAGCAGGCTTCGCGGGCTCGGCGAGCCCCGCCGCTGCGCCGCGGGTGCTGGCATCCCCTCCCTGCACGAAGAACGCGACCAGCATCACCACCGCCGCCATCGCGCCGATCCCGAAGACCAGCGCCGGGATCGGGATCCCCGCCTTCGCGCGCGCCACCCGCTGCGTCGACGACACGCTCGGGATCTCGCTCTCCGAGATGCGCTCGACCACCCGCGCACGCAGCGGGGGTGGCGAGACCGTGAACGTCGACCCCGTCACGGCGGCGGCAGCGAGCGTCGGCTCGGACATCGAGACCGTCCCCGCCACCGACTCCTCGTCATGGTCGTTCGCGCCTGCATCGTGCGCGGCGAAGACCGTGATGTCGCGCATCGTCGGGCACGAAGCCACCACCGCCTCGCGAAACGCGACGCGCATGGCCCGCACGTGGGACCAGCGCTCCTCCTTGGCATAGACGAGCGCGCGGTCGATGACGGTGGCCACGCGGTCGTCGATCGACGGCGCGACGTCCCCGAGCCTGCGCGCCGGCTTCGACGCCGCCGCGAGCAGGCGCGCATGGGCGTCGCGCCCGAGATGCACGTACTCACCGGACAGGAGCGTGAAGAGCATCGCCCCCAGCGACCATACGTCGGACTGGGCATCGACCTCGGCGCGAGCTCCCCTTGCCTGCTCCGGCGACATGAACGCCGGAGTCCCGATGACCATCCCCGCTGCGCTCACCGCCGAGCCCGCCGCGCGATCGAAGATCCGCGCCGTCCCGAAGTCGAGCAGCTTCAGCTCGCCGGTCTCGGTGAGGAAGACGTTCTGCGGCTTGAGATCGCGATGCACGATGCCCGCGGCGTGAACCGCGGCGAGCGCGCTCATCAGCTCCTCGGCGATCGGCGCGAGCTCCTCGACTTCGAGGCGCCCGCCCCTCCGCTCGCGCAGCGCCTCGAGGGTGTCGCCCTCGAGCAGCTCGACGACGAGGTACGTGCATCCGTCCTCGGTGGTGCCGTCGTCGCGGATCGGCACGATCGCGCGGTGCTTGATGGCGTTCGCGATCCCGGCCTCCCCCAGGAAGCGCTCCAGCATCGACTTGTCCGAGCACAGCGGCTGATGGAGGATCTTCAGCGCGGCGCGATGGCCGTTCCGGTGCGTCGCGGCGTAGACCGCGGAGGTCGATCCCAGGCCGAGGAGGCGCTCCACGCGCCACCGCCCGTCCACCACCGTACCTACTCTCTTCTCGTATCTCTCGCGGTCGCGCATCTCGGTCGTACGACTCCCAGTATGTCCAGTTCATCACCCCCGATGCACGCGCCGCAAGGGCGTGCGGCGCGCAGGCTGGCGCCGGCGGGCCTACCTGAGGGTCAGATCGCCCACTCACTCGCAGAACGCCTCCCTGCGGTTTTGTCGCTAAGCTAGCGATCCGCGTGGCGATCTGTGTCCAGTGCAGCCAGACGATCGACGACGGCGCAGCGGTTTGCCCGCACTGCCGGAGCCTCCAGCCGTCCCGGATGAAGAGCCGTGCGCTCGGGCCCGGCACGCAGATCGATCGCGGCTACGGGAAGATCGTCGTCGACAGCCGGATCGGCTCGGGCGCGATGGGCACCGTCTACCGGGCCTGGCTCTTCTGGGATCCGAAGGGGCCGCGTGGTCAGGAGAAGCCGACCCCGCTGGCCCTCAAGCAGCTCAAGCCCCAGGCGAGCATCCAGCCCGAGCTCCGCGCGTTCTTCCAGAACGAGGCCGAGGCCCTGCAACTCCTCGAGCATCCGAACGTGGTGCGCTTCCACGACCTCTTCACGTGGACGCCGACGCTCACGGGCGCAGCGATCCCCGCCCCCGCCGCGTCGCCCTCGATGCTGCCGCCGTCACCGAGCGGTGGCGCCGCCTTGGCCCCGATCCTCGCGATGGAGTACGTCGACGGCGACACGCTCGAGAGCGTCATCGCGCGCAACGTCGCGCGGTCGCAGCTCGCGGGCGCCGCGTCCCTGCCCGGCCTCGCGTTCCAGCGCGCCTGGTACTACTTCCAGCAGTTACTGGGAGCGCTGGCGGCGACCCACGCGCTCGGCATCGTCCATCGCGACGTGAAGCCGTCGAACATCATGATCCGCCGGGACGGCATCGTGAAGCTCACCGACTACGGGATCGCGCATCTCGTGCGGCCCATGCACAACCTCAACGCGCCCTCGCCGCAGGAGCTCGCGCCCGGGACCGGCGCGTACATGTCCCCGGAGCAGGTGCTCGGTCACGCCGTCGACGGACGGAGCGACTTGTATTCTGCAGGTATCGTCCTCTACGAGATGCTGAGCGGTCGGCCGCCGTTCCTGCCCAGCGAGAAGAGCGAGTTCGCGCTGCGCATGGACCAGGTCGAGACCCCAGCGCCGCCGATCCGCTCGCTCGTGCCCCAGGCGCCGTCGGTGCTCGACCAGCTCTTCGATCGCGCACTCGCGAAGGCCCCGGCGGCGCGCTTCGCGACGGCCATCGAGATGGGCGAGGCCTTCCGCGCGGCGTTCGGCCTGCCCAGCACGCCGGCCTGGCAGGCGCAGGGCGAGATCGCGCGGGTGGTGCTGGGCGCGGCGAGTCCGGCGGCCCGCGCCCAGAAGCTCGCCACGCTGCGCAACGTCGTGAAGAAGGAGTACCGCACGGCGCCCATGCCCCAGCGTCCGGTCCCGCCCGCGCCGCGGTGAGGATCAGCCCATCCTCGACTTGATGGCGCGCAGCTCGGCCTGCGCCTCGCGGTGCTGCGGGTTGCCGGCGAGCAGCTCGCTGAAGTCGGCGACCGCCTCCTCGAAGCGGTTCACGCGCACGTAGAGGCGACCTCGGTAGAGGAGACCGCGCTCGTTGCTCGGCTCGTCGTGCAGCACGTTCGAGATCTCGCTGATGGCCTCGCTGGTCGCCTGCGCATCGCCGCCGTGCGCGAGCGTCCAGGCGAGCAGGACGATGTAGTCGCCCTGCAGCGGGTCACCTTCGACCGCCCTCTGCGCGAGCTGCCGCGCCGCGACCACGTCGTTGCGCTGCATGGCCGCCTCGGCCGACCGGAAATGCTGCATCGCCTCGAGCGCGGCCTCGGCATCGGCCACCGCGTCGTCGCCGAACTCGATGGCGCGACCCGCGCGACCGGCGCCGGCGTCGTCGAGATCGACCTCGATCTCGCCGGTCGAGTCGGCGTCGGTCAGTGCGGCCGGCGCGGGCTGCGGGGTGTGGGCGGGGGACTGCGCGAGGCCGCTGCGTCCGCTGGGCGCCGGTTTCGGCGCTGGCTTCGTGGGGTACGGGCTCTGCGAAGGAGGGCCGGCGGCGGCGGAGGGCGTGCGGGGGGGCGCCGACCGGCTGGGGAGCGCCGGGCCCGGGCGCGAGCCAAGCGCAGGGCGCGAGCCGAACGCGGCAGAGGGCCCAGGCGGCGGAGGCGCGGGTGCGGGTGCCTTCGGCGCGCTCGCGAAGACGGGCGAGGGCCGCGCGATCGTCTTCATTCCGTCCGCCGGCGTCATCGCGGGCTGTCTCGGGACCGAGGGCGCGAGCGAGGCCTGTCGCTGCTCGGCCGTCGAGCCCGCCTGCATGCCGACGATGGTCGCCTTCTTCGCGGTCATCGGACGGATCTGCGGCGGATTCGCGCGCGGCAGGCCTGAGCCGGAAGGGCGGGCCGCAGGCTGCATGCTGCGCGAAGTCGGGCCGGTGATCGGCGGCGGCGCCGCGGGCACGGGCTTCCTCACGCTGACCGACCCCGGCACCGGGGCCGGCGCCACGGGCAGCCGCGACGAGGACGCTTGAACCGGCGACGGCGGGCTCGTGACTCCCGACTCGACGGGCACGGATCCCGAGGGAGACAGCCCGCCCGACGGCGACGCGGCCTTCCACTGCGAGCCGGCGCGCGCGCCCATCGGGCCCTTTTTCTGGCCCTTGAACGCAAACTGCCGCGTGACCGCGAGCGTGTACACGAGCGAGGAGACGACCTCCTCGTCTGCCACATTGCGCTTGAACAGCGCGGCGAGCGGGATGCTGTCCGCGCGGATCATCGCGAGCGTCGCCTCTTCCTCGGGGATGAGCGCGAGGTTCGCGAGCGCAGAGTCGTCGTGGAGCACGAGAGGGTGCTTGCCGATCCGGTTGAGCGTGGCGCGCACGCGTGCGCGGTCGAGCCAGTTGCGGACGCTCGCGAGGATGGGGTTGAGAGAGCACCCGACCGGTACGTCACCGCCGCCCCAGCCCTCCAGGAGATCGACGTCGCGGTAGTACGAGTACGAGATCTCCGGCGCGAGGTTCGCGAGATAGGCGATCTTGTTGAGGAGCTGCGCCTCGAGCGCCCACGAGAGCGCCTCGCGCGACACGAGGTCGTGGCCGACGAGGTATTCGCCGAGGAGCACACCGAGCCGGCGCGAGCCTTCGACGGCCTGCTCGACCGCGTTCGTCTCGATCGCGCCGCCGTGCACCAGGATCTGCCCGAGCAGCGCCACCTGATCCTGGAGGCGGACCTTGGTGGGGACGCCACCGACGAAGTAGATCGCGTCCTCGCCGCCCTCGCCCTCGAAGAGGACGCTACCGGTGAGCGAGTGATCGAGCATGTAGACGAGGACGTGGGGCAGCGGCGTCGCGGCGAGGTTGCCGCGGGCCGTGGGCTCGCGGGCCGGCCGCGGACGGTTCGTCGCGCGGCCCTCGACATCTTCCCCCGACTGCTGGAGCAGTGTGCGCTCGACGTCCCGCGGGCCGACCGAGGGCGGACGCAGCGAGTCATTGATCATCCGCCCCATCGCCTCGGCGACGGCCGACGGGCTCGAGCCCATCGACGGCAGTGACGCGCTGGAGTTGTGCTCCGACGACTGGATGCTGGAGCTCTCGCGGCGCGCGGGGGTCGCGCCGTGCGGCTTCTCCTCCTCGCTCCAGTTCGCGAACTTGTCGGCGTACTGATCGGCGAGGCTGCGCGGCGGCACCTGCGGCGTGCCGCCCGGCGGCGGCATGGCCAGGGGCGCGAGCGGCGAGATCGGCGGCAGCGGCGCGGGCGGAGGAGCCATGGGCATGGGCGGCGGCGCGCTCTCGCGTTCGTCGCCATAGGCCTCGCCTTCCACGTCCTGATGGAGGTCGAGGCCCTTCTTCCAGCCGTCGACGCTCATGATGCGTGCGACCTGACGCAGCGGATCCTGCGAGAGCTCCACCTCGAGGGGCTGCAGCTGCTGCCCGTTCTGATCCATCAGGATGCGGACGCGCGGCTTCTCCCCAGGTCCCTTCGGCCCACGCACCACCTCCGCGACCTCGCCAGTCGCGAGCTGGACGACCGTGCCCATCGGCAAGAGGCCCAGCGCCGAGACGAGCATGCGCAGGACGATGCGGTCCTGGGGATCGGTGAGCTCCTCGGAGAGCGCGGCGACGGCGTAGTCGGGCGTCGGCGGAAGGAGGCCGGGCTCGGGCGTCAGGAGATCGTTGTAGCGCCGCGAGACGGCGATGAGCTTCGCGTGGAGCGTGGCGCCGCGGGCCCCCCAGTAGACGGGCCCCAGCCACGTCTGGCGGCGGATCCACAGCGCCTCGAACGCGAGGACAGTGCGCGTGATGGAAGGCTCGTTGACGCGGCCCAGCGCCGTGAGGACCGCCGCCGAGCCGGCGGCGAGGCGATCCTCCTGATCCTCGGAGAGCGTGGTCGGACCGGACATGCCGGGCATCGCGGGCCCCGCCGCCTGCGAGAGCGCCATGGCGCGCGGGCGCGCCACGTCGTGCATCATCGCCGCCATCGCGATCTGCGAGAGGATGGCGCGGTCATGCGTGACCTCGCGCGCCATCGAGACGGCGAGGATCGCGGTGTTCACGGCGCGTCCGGCCTCGTCGAAGTTCGCGTTGCGGACCTCGGTGACGCCGAGGAAGGCCGGGTTCGAGCCGCCGCCGAGGTCGACCAGGCTCTGCGCGATGCGCTTGATGCGGCGCGGGAGGATGTAGCGGCTCGCCTGCAGGTCCTCGTAGAACCGGCGCATGATGACGACGGCCGACGCATACATGCGGATGATGCGCTGGTCCTCGCTGAGGACCTCGAGCTCGAGGCCGCGCAGGCGCGCGGCGTCGTTGACGGCGCGGAGGCGGATCTTCGTGGTGGGCGAGAGGAAGGACAGCCCGCGGTAGACGCGCGAGATCTGCTCGGCGAATGCGAGGAGCTCCTCGCGCGTCAAGTCGCGCTGGATGGAGAGCTCGGATCCGCCGATGCGCTCGAACAGCTCGCCGAGCTCACTCGCGGCGTCGTACGTGAAGCGCGAGCCCTTGAGCAGCTGTCCAGCGACGAAGACCGCCTTGTGGGCGAAGAGGACGCTGACGTTCGACCCGGAGCGCAGGCAGTAATCACCGATGATCTGATGAGTCTGCTCGAGCTGGCGGATGAAGGCCTGGTTCGTGAGGTCGTGGACCTGCGCGAGCTTCGCCAGGCGGTAGATGGCGATGACGACACCGGCACCGAGATCGCGCGCGTGCTCGCGCCGGACGCCCTCGCCGGCGTCATTGGTGACGATATCGAGCCGCATCGTCATGCGGCAGGCCCTCCCGGGGGCGAGATCGAGAGGCGCTGGGCGATGCGCTTGGCAGCGTTCGCGGCCGCGGTGCGCGTCTCCTCGGAGATGCCCCAGCGCGACTGCGACAGCTCGTGGAGCGCGGAGGCGGTCTGGCGCGTGCGCGAGAGCTCTCCCAGCAGCTCGATGGCGAGGAGACGGGTGGCCTCGCGGTTCTCGGTGACGAGCACGCCGCCCTTCTTCGCGATCTCGACGGCGAGCGGCTCACCTCGTTCCGGTGAGAGCAGGATCGCGCAGCGCAGCAGCTCGCGCCGCTCGTCGCTCCCGAGATCGGTGAAGGGCTTACCGTTGATGATCCGGACGACCGTCACCCACGCCGGGCGCATGCCATAGCGTGACGCCGCGCGGAGGGCTGCGAGGCGAACGAACGCCGAAGGGTTGTCGAGGAGCGCGACGATCTCTTGCTGCGCCTGCTCGGCCGAGGGCGAGACGAGGACGCGCGCCTCGACCCGTACGTTGACGTCCTCGCTGCCCGCAGCGGTCTGGAGTGCCTGCCGCGCCCCGGGCGTTCCGACGCGGCTGAGGAGCTGGAGGATGGCGGCGATCGACTCGGGATCGGCGCCCGGCGCGGCGGCTGCGACCTCGGCCTCGCGACCGGCGAGGTACCGCTCGGCGAAGCTGACGAGCACGTTGCGCAGCGAGGGATGCGTGGCCTCGCGGAGGTGCGAGAGGATCGTGGGCATCTCGTTCGGCCCGAGCCCGGAGAGGACACCGATGAACGCCTCGAGCGGGGTCGGGTCCGCGCGCAGGCGCTTCAGCACAAGCTCGAGGGTCTCGCCGCCGAACATCGCGTTCGTGAGCGCGGAGGCGAGCTTGCCCTGGTTCTCCGCGCCCTGTACGCGCTGGCGGAGGCGCTCGATGACCGCCTGGCTGAGCTGGATGGCGATGCCGATACGCCCGGCGACCGCGAGGTCGGCGGCCGACTTGCGGAGGGAGGCGAGGACGAGCGGCGCGTCACGGTTCGCCGCGGCATCGAGGTAACCCTCGACGAGCGCATCGACGTAGCGCTCGCTCCAGACCTCGCGAGGGATCTCGAGCTGCGGGAGGATGGCGGCGCGCATCGGGTCGTCGAGCGCGAAGGGCGAGCGCTCGCGCACTTTGCCGAGCGCGGACTCGTCGGTGGAGAGCGCCATCGCCTGCGCCTCCATGCGGTTCACCTGTTTGTGCGCGGCGCTCTCGGCGAGGCTCTCGATCTGGTCGGCCTCGCCGTAGAACGCCTCGCGCTCGGCCGCGTCGCCCTCGGCAAAGGCGTCGACGACCTCGTACTGGACGTGGGGGAGTGCCTTCTCCCAGAAGGCGGCGGCGAGGTCGTCCTCGGGCGGGAGATCTCGCCCCGGGTCGATGAGGAACAGCGCGAACACCTCACGCAGCTCATCGAGCGAGATCCCCGCACCGAGCCCGAGCGAGCGCATCCCGCACGCGAAGAGGTTATACGGGATCGAGTCGAACGGCGCGCCGGGCTCCCAGACGGGATGACCGAGCGCGTTGAAGGAGTACGGCCGCAGCGTGAACGAGAGCAGCCCTGGCTGCTGCTTGAGCGCCTCGGTGATGGCGTCGAACGCGGTGCGTAGCGTGCGATCCGTCGCCGGGTGTGCCCACCCGAACTGCCTCACGCTGGGGAGCACGCGGTCGAAGTGCTTGAGCACGTCACGCGCGCCCTGCACCCGGGGATCCGACTCCGGCACGTCGCCGGCGACCCCGGCCCCGGGCATCTGCAGCTGAAGACCGACCGGCGAGATCGAATTCGTCGCCTGGAGCGGCTGGTAACCGACGAGCGGATCGTACGTTTGTGGCGCTGCGGGGACGGGCTGCGAGAGCCCCGTCGTCTGCACGGCCATCTGCGGTACCCCGACGTTCATCGCGGGCGGCGGGCGCGCGCCGAGCGGCGGGAGGGAGGCCTGCTGCTGCGGCGGCGGCGACGCAGAGACCGGCGCGGTGTTCGCCTGCGCGGGCGCCATCTTCGCGGGCGGTGGCGCCGTGGGCGCGGCGGCGAGGTTCGCCACCACCTCGAGGGGACGCGGCGGGGGGAGCGCCTCGAGCGCGCCGACGTTCTGCGAGGGCATCAGCTCGATGAGGCCGCGCTGCATCTCGCGCGCGTCCTGGAAGCGATTGCGCCGATCCCAGGCGAGCGCCTTGTCGATGACCTTGATCAGCTCGATGGGGAGATGCGGCGCGAGGCGCGCGACCGACGGCACCGGCTTCGTGGCCGCCATCACGAGCGCCTCCTGCTCGGTGCGGCCGTTGTTGATGCGGTGGCCGGTGATGAGCGCGTGCATCATCGCGCCGACCGAGAAGAGGTCGGCGCGGCCGTCGAGCTGGTCGACGAGGCCCATCGCCTGCTCGGGCGACATGTACGCGGGCGTTCCGAGCGCGGTGCCCGTCGCGGTGCGCTCGCTCGTGGCATCGCGCATCTGGGCGACGCCGAAGTCGAGCACCTTGATCTCGCCTTCGTCCGTGATGAAGATGTTCGCGGGCTTGAGGTCGCGGTGGATCACGTTGATCGCGTGGCACGACGCGAGGCAGTCCACGACCCGCTCGCAGATCTGCAGCACCCGCCCGATCGGCATCGTGCGGCCGCACTTCTTCCAGGCGTCACGGACCGTCTCACCCAGCAGCAGCTGCATGATGAGGAACGGCTCGCCCTGCTCGGTCATGTCGTCGTCGAGGACCTGGACCGTCGCCGAGTGATTGACCTTGTTCGAGACGTAGGCCTCGCGGAGAAAGCGCTCGCAGATGGTCTTCTCGCGCGCGAAGTCGGAGTGCAGGATCTTGAGCGCTGCGCGCTGTCCGTTGCGGTGCGACGCCGCATAGACGGCCGCCATGCCGCCGACGCCGAGAAGGCCTTCGACGGTCCATTTTCCCTTGATGACGGCCCCGACCCTCGCGGTCGGACCTTGCTCGTCACCAGCTTTGGAAGACTTAACCAAGTCAGCCACGCGCACTCACCGTCCGTCCGCTTGGACGACTCCTGCCTTGGGCCTCGCGCAGGCGGCGAGGCTCACCCTTGCAAGGATATCGACCCCTGTGAGGAGTGGACACATGCTTTTCATGAAGAAGCGCCGCGTCCGGACGCTCTCCAGTTTTACGTAAGCTCCCGTAAACACAAGAGACTACCCACGGCGGAGCTTTGTCCTTCAGCGCTCCGGGAGGGTCGCGGGCTCCCGGACGACCGCGAGCGCCACCGCCGCGGCCGCCACCGCCGCGAACGGAACGAAGGCGGGCGGCGCGACGCCGAAGGCGATCCCGAGGAGCGAGAGCCCCTGCGCCGCGCCCGCGACCAGGGTCGCGGTCTTCGCCTTCTCGCGGCAGGCGCGCGGCACAGTGAGCGCGAGCGCGGCGTCGCGGACGTCGTCGGAGGCGAGCGCGACCCCCCACTCGCCGGGCGCGGCTCCCGCGGCGGTCATCGCCACCGAGACGTCGGCCGCTCCCAGCGCGCCGTCGTCCGAGGAAGGATGGCCCACCGCAGCCACCACGCGACCGCCGTCGGCCAGCGCCCGTACGTCGGCGCCGCGCTCGCCAGGGAGGATCTCCGGGCGGACGTGCTCGATGTCGAGCGCGCGCGCGATGGTCTCGCACGTGTCCCGCGCCTCGCCGCTCAGCAGCACCGGCTCGATGCGTGCATCATGCAACCGTTGCACGGCCGCGCGCGCACCGGGCCGGAGGCCGTCCTGCAGCGCGAGCAGCCCCACGAGACGGTCGCCGGTGGCGACGAGCAGCACGCTGCGCCCCTGCGCCTCGAGCTCGGTGACGCGCGCGTCGGCGATGGCCACGCTGACCTTCTCCTGGAGGAGGAACGCGCGGCTGCCGACGATGACCTTGTCGCCGTTGGGCGCGAGCGCAGTGACGCCGAGACCGCGGTGCACGAAGGCAGAGCGCACGTTCTCCGGGCGCACGCCGCGGGCCCGTGCGGCGCGTAGGATCGCGGCGCCGAGCGCGTCGGTCGCGCCCATCTCGGCGCCGGCAGCGAGCGCGAGGACGGGCGTGGTCTCCTCCGGGTTCGTCGAGGTGCCAGTCTCGCCGCCGCGACCCGCGACCGCCTCGACGGCCACGATCTCCGGCTCGCCGAGGAGGATCGTACCGCGCGAGCACACCACCGCGACATCGGCGCGCGCCGCGGTGTCGAAGGCCTCGGCGTCCTTGTAGACGATTCCGCGGCGCTGCGCGGCGACATGACCTCGCGCATGCGCGAGCGCTGCGGTGGCGACCGCGCCCAGCCCGAACGCGGCGTAGGCGCCCGCGCTGGCGGCGATCACCACCTCGGGCCAGCCGCCATTGTTCGCGTAGGTCGCGCCGCCGACCAGCAGCGCCGCGATCGGCGACCCGCGCTCCACGGTGCGCCGCGCGAGGCTCACGAGCGGTGCCGCGACGTCGATGCGCGTGGCGCCCGTCTGCCCGAGCTTCAGCCAGGCGCGATCGGGGCCGGCGAACGTGGTCGTGATCCGAAGGCGGCCCGTCGCGATGCTGGCGCCTGCAACGACGGCATCGCCCTCGCGCTTCAGCACCACGACGGGAGAGTCGAGCCAGGGGGCTACCTCGGCCTCGCCGGCGGTCACGATGCCGTCGACGCCGACCACCTCGCCGGCCTCCACCACCACCTGCTCCCCAGGCTTCACCTGCGCCGCGTCGACCTCGGATGTCGCCTCGCCGTGGACCACGCGCACGCGCACCGCGAGCGCCGCCGCCACGTGCGCGCGCGCCTGCGTTACGTCGCGACGCGCGCGGACGATCAGGAGATCGACGAGCAGCACGCCCGCGGCCGCGAGCCCGGCGTAGCCCACGTGGGACTCGGCGCGCGGATCGTGGAGCGTGAGCGAGAGGATTGCGCCGAGCGCGGCGAGCACGACGGGAGCGACGAGGCAGACGGGCGCGGGCTCGCTCGGCTCGCGCGGCCGCAGGAGCGCCTGCCCCACGACGACAGCGACCGCCGCGAGCGCGAACGGCAGGCGCAGCGACGCGCCGGCCTCGCCAGCGAGCGAGACGACGAACGCGAGCGCCCCGCAAGCGATTCCCACGACGGGTGCCGCCTTCGCGAGGTGCGCGAGCAGCCTGCCGCGAGCGACGCCCGCCGGCACGGCCTGCGGGGTCGCCTTCGCCTCCGCCTCCGCCTCCGCGTCTGCGCGCGCGGTCGACCGCAGCGTCGCGGGCGGCGCATCACTCTCGTGCGCGCCGTCCCGCTCCTCCGAGGGCGCGGGCTCGAGCGCATCCTCGACTTCGGGCTCGGCCTCGGCCTGCCCTACCTCCGGGAAGTACGCCTCCTCCTCTACCTCCCTCACCCCCGACACCACCGATCGCGGTGGCTCCTCGCTCCGCGCCTGCTCCCCGCTCGCCACCATCACGATCGGCGGCTCGGCGGTGAGCGCCTCGAGCGTGCTCCGCTTCGAGCTCACGTCGACGTACGTCGCCTTGCACTCCGCGCCGCAGAAATACCGGAACCCTCCCTCGAGGATCGCGACGTGCCCGGCGCGCAGCGGATCGATGGCCTTGCCGCAGCCCGGGCACAGCGACGACGACGAGCTGCGGGACGCGTCCATCGAGCCTAGCGCTTGGCCTTCGAGCCGCGCCGCGTCAAGTCCCTCGTCAGGTGGCCAGTGTACCGATCACCTTGCGCACGGCGGCCAC
>JAYTBL010000864.1:0-2958 GCA_043736975.1 Polyangiaceae bacterium | reverse complement strand
GGGAGGCGGGGAGGCAGGTCACCCAGGCGGATGCGCTCATCGCGGCAACGGCAGTGATCTCCGGTGCCGTTCTCGTCACGCGAAACATCGCCGACTTCGAGCGGTGCGGAGTGACCCTGGTGAACCCCTTCACGTGAGACGCTGGCGACGACGGACCCGCTCACCGGGCTCTCGAATCGGCGCGCTTTCTCCGATCCTCGAGAGGTGCGCCGCGCTCGAGCTCGAACGAGCTCGACTTCGGCGTCGTCGCGATGGCCGCGGACGGGCACGGGGCGGCACGCCGCCGTGCGTTCGCCTGAGGAAGCCGAGCGTCTCGCGCTCGCGCGGCGCCTCCGGAGTCGAGGCCTGCTAGGGTGTCGCGCATGGGTTCGCCTTCGGCCGCCGTCGCCTTCGGTCCTCTCCTCAAGACAGCCGTGACGGTCGCGCTCGTCTCGGCGGTCGCGAACGCGGCCGTGTGGTTCGGCTTTCGCATCTTTGGGCCCCTGCTCATCGGCGTCGTCGACGTGGTCGTGGGAAGCGTGGTGGGCGTCCTGGCCGCCACGATCGTCTTCGCCATGCTCGGCCGCTGGACGCGACGGCCGCGGCAGATCTTCGTGGGCGTCTCGGTCGCTGTCCTCGTGCTTTATGCGCTCGGCCCCGTCAGCGCCGCGCTGGCTCCTTACAAGGAAGGGGCCCCCTTGTTCAACGTTACGACGGTCCTCGCGACCGAGCTCATGCACCTTGTCAGCGGGCTTCTGGTGCTCGCCACGTTTCCGAAGCTCGCCAGCCGATGAGCCCGCTACCGAATCCGCTCGGCGGCGAGCGCCTCCGCACGTCATGGCGAGGGCACGACGTCGCCTATGTGCGTCGCGGCCAAGGTCCGCCCATCGTGCTGGTCCACTCGATACATGCCTGCGCGTGGTCGATGGAATGGCGCCACGTCGTGCCTGGACTGGCGAATCGCTTCACGACCTACAGCCTCGACCTGCTCGGCTTCGGCGCCTCGGCTCACCCACCGCTCGACTACACCGCCGCGCTCTACGTCGAGCTCCTCCGCGACTTCGTCGCCGAGACGGTGCGGGAGCCGGCGGTGCTGGTCGGCTCGTCGCTCGGAGGCACCTACGCGATCGCGTTGGCCGCCGAGCATCCTGCGCTCGCGAAGGCGGTCTGCGCGATCGGGCCCGCCGGCGTGACGCGATTGACAGCTTCTCCGGGCGCACTGAACCGAACGGTGAAGCGCGTGTTGCGGAGCTCGCAGGCGGGGGCTTCGCTCTTCTCGATGTTCTCCTCGAAGGCCAGCATTCGCTTCTTCCTCAAGGACATCTACGCGGATCCGCGGTTCTTGACCGACGAGCTCGTCGAGCTCTACTGGCAGAGCGCCCACCAGCCGAACGCGCACCTCGCTCCCGCATCGTTCCTCGGCATGTCGCTCAACCTCGACATCCGGAACGCGCTTCCCGCGATGGCCTGTCCGTTTCTCCTCGCCTGGGGAAAGGACGCCAAGCAGACCCCACTCACGGAAGCGGCGGCGGTGCGTGCGCTCCGCCCCGACGACCCGTTCGTGGTGCTCCCCGGCGGTGATCTCCCGCACGAGGAGAGCCCCGAGCTCCTTGTCACCGCGCTCGAACACCTCATCGACTCCGGCCGCCGCAGTGAGTGAGGTCCGCGAAGGGCTGAACGGCCGGGTCGACAAGCGAGGCCGCCCTGTCGCCGCGTGGCCGAGCGCCGTGAAGCCAGAAGCTGCCGTGATCGCCCAGGCGATCGAGGCCGAGCTCACGTCGCGATGACGGACGCGGGCCCGCGCGCAGCGATGCCCCCGCGAGCGCTCGTGTGGCACCGACAGGACCTGCGTGTCGCCGACCACGCGCCACTGACGACCGCATCCCAGGGCGGCAGAGAGGTGATCGCGCTCTATGTCTTCGATGAGCGGCAGTTCCTCTCGACCCCGGCAGGGTTTCCGAAGACAGGCGCCTTTCGCGCCCGCTTCCTGCGCGAGAGCGTCTCCGCGCTTCGGGAGCGCTACCGAGCGCTGGGCGCCGAGCTCATCGTCCGCCGCGGTCGGCCGGAACGGGTGATCCCGACGCTCGTGGAGGAGCTCGCGATAGGGGCCGTCTACTTCCACACCTACCCGACTCACGAGGAGCTCGCCGTCGAGCGCGCGGTGGTCGCCAGCCTCTCGGTTCCGTGCCGCGGCTGGTGGGGTCACACCCTTCACGGGCCCGAGGATCTGCCGTTCGAGGTGAGCGCGCTGCCCGAGGTCTTCACGCAGTTCCGGAAGCGCGTGGAAGCCGAGAGCACGGCGCACGAGCCGCTGCCGGCGGCGCAAGGTCTTCGCCCCGTGACCCAGGAGATCGCGCTCGGTGAGGTTCCGTCGCTCGAGGACCTGGGACTCGTCGCTCCCCCGCCCGATGCCCGAGCCGCCCTCGCTTTCGAAGGGGGCGAGGCGCAAGGGAGGGCGCGGCTTCGCCGCTACGTCTGGGAGCAGGATCTGCTGAAGACGTACAAGGACACGCGCAACGGCATGATCGGTCCCGACTACTCGTCGAAGCTCTCTCCCTGGCTCGCGCTCGGATGCCTCTCGCCGCGCCAGGTCTTCGATGAGGTGAAGCGGTACGAGCGCGAGCGTATCGAGAACGACTCCACCTACTGGCTGACCTTCGAGCTCCTGTGGCGCGACTACTTTGCCTTCATCGCGGCCAAGCACGGAACCAGGCTCTTTCGCCGCAGCGGGCTCCGGGGGATCGAGCTGCCGTGGAAGCGCGATCGCGAGCGGCTCGACCTGTGGTGCCGGGGCGAGACCGGCTTTCCGCTCGTCGACGCGAACATGCGCGAGCTCCGAGCGACGGGCTTCATGTCGAATCGCGGTCGCCAGAACGTGGCGAGCTTCCTGACCAAGAACCTCGGAATCGATTGGCGCTGGGGGGCCGAATGGTTCGAGTCTCTGCTCGTCGACTATGACGTCTCCAGCAACTGGGGAAA
>JAYTBL010000863.1:0-15933 GCA_043736975.1 Polyangiaceae bacterium | reverse complement strand
ACGCCGGAAGCGACCGGAATAGAACTCGCCGGGCTGCCGTGTTATGAGCGCGGCCCGCGAATGCTCAACTTCTTTCGGCAAAAGGGACTCACGTCCATCATCTACGGGATCATCATCGTCGGAATGATCCTGGTTTTCGTGCTCGGCTTCAACCCGAGCGCGGGCAAGAAGCTCGGCACCGTGAGCGAGGCGTGCGCGGCGCGCATCCACGGCTCCTGCATCGAGCCGAAGGCGCATCGCGCGGCCTATCGCCTCGTGTTCTCGCGCGGCACCGGCGGAATGAAGCAGGCCCAGGCCTCGCGCCTCGTCCTCGAGGGACTCATCGAGCGCGAGCTGCTGGTGGTCGAGGCGCAGCGCCTCGGGCTCACCGTCGAGCCGCAGGAGGTGACCGACAGCATCTTCAACGGCTTCATCCTGGTGAGCCTGCCCAGCGACCAGGCGCAGATGCAGCGAAGCATGGGGATCGACGACGGCAAGATCAACGTCGGCTTCAAGGATCCCAAGACCAAGAAGTTCGAGGAGAAGACCTACGAGCGCCTGGTCAAGCAGATCACCGGGCGTTCGCCCGCGGAGTTCCGCGACTGGCAGAGCCGTGAGCTCCTCGCGGCCAAGATGCGCGACCTCGTCCGCGGCCCGGTGCGGATCGCGGAGGACGAGGCGCTCGATCGCTTCAAGACCGAGCGCACCACCTCGACGGTGAACTACGCCGTCGTGCGCCGCAGCTGGATCGAGAAGTACGGCATCTCCGCCGACGCGAAGGACATCGAGGCCTGGCAGAAGGACACGATCAACCTCGCGCAGATCAAGGTGCCGGTCCGCCACATCCTCGTGAAGTTCGGCGGCGACAAGCCGGCCGACAAGGAGGCTTCCAAAGCAAAGGCCCAGGGGATCTTCGACCGCGTGAAGAAGGGCGAAGACTTCGCGAAGCTCGCCAAGGAGTTCTCCGACGATCCCGGCAGCAAGGACAAGGGGGGCATGTACCCCGGCGAGATGGTCGAGCAGTTCGTCGAGCCCTTCAAGAAGGCCGTCCAGTCGGTGCCGCCCGGTACGCTCGTACCGAACCTCGTGGAGACGAACTTCGGCTACCACGTCATCAAGCGTGACGAGGCGAGCAAGGAGGACATCCTCAAGGCCTACCGCCAGTCGAAGTCGCTCGACCTCGCGAAGGCCGCGGCCACGAAGATCGCCGTCGACCTCAAGGCCGGCAAGTCCGGCGACGACACGCTCAAGGCCGTCATCGCGCAGTACGGGGCGGTCAAGCCCGCCGCCGCCAAGCCCGAGGCCAAGCCCACCGGCGACGGCGGTGCGGACGCCGGCAAGAAGGCCTCGGCCGACGCCGGCTCCGAGGAGCCCAAGCCCGCAGAGTACACCGCGGACACCGACCCGGAGCGCCCGCAGTTCCTCACGTCGAGCGCATTCAACCGCGGCGGCGACCCCATCCCCGCCATCTCGCCCGAGGCGGCCCAGGCCGTCACCTCCTTCGCGTTCTCCGCGAAGCCGGGCGACGTCGTGCAGGAGGCCATTCGCACCGACGACGGCTTTCTCGTGGTCTCGCTCAAGGAGCAGAAGCCGGCGACCGCCGCGGACTTCGAGAAGGAGCGTGACCAGTACATGCAGGGGCAACTCTTCGCCAAGCAGGTCGAGGCGCTCGGCAACTACACGCGCCGCCTCCGCGAGGCGGCGAAGGCCGAGATCAAGATCGACGAGAGCAACGTGCTCGGCGCGAAGTCGGATGCCGGCCCGACCCCGCAAGACGAAGACGAAGGACCTTGACCAACATCGGCGGCGAACGGCCGTTTCACGTCGGCACGCTCGGTAACGGCCTGCGCGTCGTGGTCGCGCCGCAGCCGCAGCTCCATCGCGCGCACGTAGCGCTCTACGTGCGCGTCGGCTCGCGCTTCGAGAACAAGACCACCAACGGCCTCAGTCACTTCCTCGAGCACATGCTCTACCGAGGGACGCCCGACCTGAAGAACTCGCACGACGTCAACGACGCGTTCGAGAGCCTGGGCGGCTACCTCTACGCCGCGACCCAGACCGATTTCGGCGTGTTCTCGGTGACGGCGCCCTCCGAGTCGATCGCGGCGTCGAGCGCGCTGTTCGGTGAGGTGCTCGCGCACCCGACGTTCGCCGACATCGAGATCGAGAAGGGCATCGTCTGCGAGGAGATCCTCGAGGACCTCGACGACGAGGGGCGCCAGGTCGACGCCGACAACCTGACGCGAATGATGATCTACCCGACGCACCCGCTCGGCTACACCATCACCGGCGACGAGGAGCGCGTGCGCTCCTTCACCAAGCCGATGCTACGCACGCACCACGCCCGGCATTACAACGCCGCGAACAGCGTGCTCGCGTTCTCCGGCGCAGTGGAGGCGCAGGCCTGCCTCGATCTCGCGGAGAAGTGCTTCGCCGGGCTGGCGAAGGGCGAGCTCGTCCTGTCCGAGGCGCCGACGCACCAGCAGAAGAAGGCGCGCCTCGACATCGTCGAGAACGTCTCCAGCCAGACCGAGCTGCGCGTCTGCTTCCGCGCCGTGCCCGAGCGCTCCGAGCATCGCGCGGCGATGGACATGCTCATGCGCATCATCGACGACGGAATGTCGACGCGCCTCTACCACCGCATCTGCGATTCGAAGGGGCTCTGCTACGACGTCGGCGCCTCCTTCGACGGTTACGAGGACGACGGCGTGCTCGACTTCGCGGCCGGCGTGCAGCACGCGCGCACCTCGGTGGTGACGAAGGAGATCCTCGAGCTGCTGGTCGACCTCGCCAAGAACGGCCCCACCGAGGCCGAGGTCGAGAAGGCTCGCCGGCGCAACACCTGGGAGCTCCAGGCGGTCGCCGACTCGCCCGAGGAGCTCGCCGGCTTCTATGCCGGCGGGTACCTGTTCGATCGCTTCGAGACGCCGGAGGCGCGCCTGGCCGCGAACCGGGCGGTCACGCCGCGGCGCCTGCGCGAGATGGCAGAGCTGCTCGCGCAGCCCGATCGCCTCAACGTGCTCGCGGTGGGGCTGCTCGAGGACGGCGAGGACAAACGCCTCGAGGACGTCGTGAAGGGCTTCAAGGGCGTGCGCTGAGCGGTCAGCGACGGCGGGGACGGGGGGGGCGGCGTGAGGAGAGCGAGCGTGCCGCAGGTGCCGGTGCCGCGCGCCCTACGTCGCTCCCAAGGATCTCCCGGGGCCGATGGAGGGCGTGTGGTCGACGCGCATGGGCGGCGCCCTCGCCGCGGCCGGGCTCGACGTGCACGATCTGCCGCCGCTGGAGCGGCTCAGCGCGGGCCAGAAGCAGAAGGTGATGCGCACCTTCACCGAGTCGCTGGGAATCCCCTGCCTCGGCTGTCATTCCGAGGAGAGCTTCGCCGCCGACACGCGCCGCAAGCGCATCGCGAAGCGGATGTACAACGAGATCGTTCGCGCGCTGGCGCTGCGCGACGGTGAGCCCGTCTACTGCGACAGCTGTCACGACGGCGATCTCTTCATGCTCGATCGCCGCGACACCGCCCGGCTCACCAGGCACATGAGCCAGGTGATGGTGGGGCAGCTCACGCGCGTCGACGGACGCCCCCACGACCGCACGTCGTGCCACGGCGATCCGCCGGACTTGAAGATGCTCACCACCTGGAAGGGCAGCGCGGCGCCGGAGATGGTGCTCGAGGGCCAGCCGGCGTCGGGCGGCATGCTCGCGCCGCATCTACCGGCGATGGGCGCGCGCGATCCGGTCGACTGCGGTCCGAGCAGCGAGAAGTGTCCGCTCCAGAAGATCATGCGCGACGACGTGTCCAACGCCGTGGCGAGCGCCGACGGGCCGCGGCTCGCCGTGGTGCTCGATCGCGTGGCGGCGGCGGCGCCCGAGGCGAGCTGGACGTGGGGCGCGATCGCGCGACAGGGCGCGGTGGCGGCGCGCGCGCGGGCGACCCGACGAGCGCGCGCGAGACCTGCGCGCAGTGCCACGAGCTCTACAAGGCGCCGTGGCGCGCGCGCCATCGCACCAGGGCCGTGCCATGAGGCGCCGCGATCTGCGCGCGGCGGTCGGCGTGTGTGCGCTGCGCGGCGTGCTGCTCCTCGCTCCGGCGGCGCTCGTCGCGGCGTGCGCGTACGCGAACGGCTACGATCCCTCGCGCTACGCGAACCTGGCACTGACGGCCTCGGTCGATCCCGAGATCGATCCGCTGCCGGCATCGCCGAAGAGGATGATGCGCGATCCGCGCGGTAGCGGCAGCGCGCGGCCGGTACTGGAAAAGCCGGAGCCCGTCGACGCGAGCGCGATCGTGGTCGCGCCTGCGGTCGTCGACGCGACGGCACCTCGGTCGTGCGGAACGAAGGCCGATCCCTGCCCGATGCAGCGATTCATGCACGGCTCGGTGGCCTCGGCGCACACGCCCGACTCGCTGACGACCGCCTTCACGCAGGTTGCGGGAATGTCACCGGACCCCGCGTGGTCGTGGGTGGCGATCGCGACCCGCGGCGCGAACCTGGCAAACGCCGGCGATCTCGCGGGCGCGAAAGCGCAATGCGCCGCCTGCCACGACGCCTACCGTGAGGCCTACCGCGCGCAGTACCGGATGCGGCCGCTGTAGGCGGTCGAGACATTTCCTGTCGCGAACCGAGTCGCCTCGACGCGCTCTGGGCGGAGCTCCAGCGCCCCGGTCTGGAAACCTGAGCTCGAGGCGATAGCACGCGAGCTGCTACGGCAGGCGCACGCCGTTCTTGTAGTTGCCGAGGACCTTGCGGACCTCGTGCTCACGCAGGATGTAGGTCCATGAGTCCTGCTCCACCTGGTTGTCCAGGAGGAGCCCGAAGTGGAGGTGCGGGGTACCGTTGCCGATGCCGGAGATCGCGATGCGCTCGCCGGCGTCGACGTGCTTGCGGGTGGCGGCGCCCTCGGCCTGCGTCGTTTCGATCTTGGAGAGATGCGTGTAGTACACATGCGTGATCTTGCGCTCGCCGTGCTCGCCCCAATGGATCGGCTCGTCGAGCTTCAGGCGTACGCTGAAGGCGGTGTCCTTGCCGGTGGTCCAGCGGGTGTGGCCCCACTCCGAGTAGTCGAGCGAGCCCGCCGCGATGGCGAACACCGGGATGTGGTCACCGGCGATGTCGAGCCCGGTGTCCCCTCCCCAGCCGCCGAGGAACCCCCCGGGCATGGGGCTCGCGAGCGCGGGATTCTTGAGCCGCGCCGATCGGGGCTCGGGTGGAGCGCCGGCGAGGAGAAAGAGGGCGAGCGCTGCGAGAGAGAGCCTGAGCATGAGGAGGCGTCGCGCGGGCCCCGGCAAGTGTGACCATGCGACGATCGCGTCTAGAGCCTGTCCCTGAGTTCCGAGACGAGATCGGGCACGGGCACGGGCACGGGCACGTCGAGAGCGAGAGCGAGAGCACGAGCCGTCAGGTAGTAGCGCCGCTCGTCAGCTTTCGAGAGCTTGCCCGCTCCCTCGGCGAGGTTCAGCACGATCGATGTCGAGGCGCGGGTGAGCTGATCGGCCAAATGGCCGCCACCGCGGGGCAAACGCGCAATGGCTTCGTGCGCAAACACCATGAAATCCAGCGCGATCGAGTAGACATCGAGACGTTCGTGATCGAGCACCATGCCTGCTCTTCGGCCGCCAACGCCCCGAGTTGCTCGCGCCGCATCGGGAGGCCATTCTCGTCTCGGCGTGCCCGTGCCCGATCTCGTTTCCTCTCCTCGTGATTCAGGGACAGGCCCCAGGCCGCGAGACGCGCGAGAAGTAGGTGTCCCGACCGCGCCAGCGCCGCCGGAAACGTGAACCGGAAGACCGTTCCGGCCCCTTCGCGCCACGAGACGGTCACGCTGCCACCCGCGGGTCGACGTGGCAGCCTTGAAGGAAGGCGGCCGCGAACCGATGGATGGCGCCAGAGGCGGAACTCGAGGACATCCTCTTCGCTGACGGCAAAGGAGATCCCCCCTCACCAACGTCCGCCCCGCGTATCGCGTCAAGGCAGCTCTTCGGGGCCGCGCGGCCCGAGATTCGCTCGATACGGCCGTGGTAGCGTCGTAGGCATGAACAAGGCCGACTGCGCGCTCGCAGCGCTGGGGTCGACGGCGATCGTCGGGTGCGCGGGAGGGTCGGGCCCGGGCCCCGCGCCGGTGGCGGAGAGCGGAGAGCGGAGAGCGGAGCGGCCAACCCTTCGACCGTGACGCCGTCGACGCGATCGATGACGCCGACGCTCGCCACGGCAGCCCCCGAGCCCGCCGTGCCTCCCAGGCCCGTCAACGGCCCGCAGGCTTTTTACATCATCGCAATCCCCTCGTTCGTGCGCGCCGCTTCGGCGACCGTGTGCGCGGCGAGCGCTGCGTGCGACGCGCTGCTCCCGCCGAACCCGCCCGCGATCGTCCGGCGCTTCGACGCGGAGGCTTGGGTCATCGTCTCGACGCCGGCGGGCATGAACGTCGCGTCGGTGACGACCGACGGCGCGTCGGCGGAGGCCGTGCTCGAGGCGGCATGCCCACCAGTCGCTGGCAACGCAATCCCTGAGCCAAGGCTGGTGCTCTACCGTGTCGCGCCCACCGTGACGAGAGCGTCGCTCCGCGTCGCCAGCGCGCCATCGTGTACGTCAGGCAGGTAGGGCGGTGACCATGCGGTCGCATCTACGCCAAGTGCGCCAGCAGTAGCTCGACGAGCTTCCCCGGCTCCGTCCAGTGCACCATGTGCCCCGCCTCCGCGAGCTCGGCGGTCGTGAGCGTCGCGAACGCCGCCAGGCGCTCCGCCTCGTCGGGCGGGTGGTAGCCCTTCGGCCCGCCCGAGACGAAGAGCGTGGGCGCGGTCACCTTCTTCGCGAACTCGACGAAGAGCTTCCCGAAGAACGGCATCGGTGACGTCGTCCGGTGCAGCGGATCGAACAGCCACGCGAGCCGGCCCTCGGTGGTCGGCCTCGAGAGGTGCGGGAGGCGATGCTCCAGCACCTGGGGATCGACGGACGGATGATTGCCCGCCAGGCGCAGCAGCGCCTCCTCGCTCGTGAAGGTGGCGCGGCGCTCACCACGCGCGCGCGCATTGCGCACCTGCTCGATCCACCCGCGCATGCGGGTCGGCCCTGCCTCCCACGGGTTGTTCGGCGGCCCGACGCCCTCGATCACCACCAGGCGCTTCACGCGCTCGGGGAACGTCCCCGCGAACAGCGTGGCGATGGTCCCGCCCATCGAGTGCCCCACCAGCCCGATCGGCGCGTCCTGCGCCAGCACATCGACGAGATCCGCGAGGTCGAAGACGTAGTCGACGAAATGATAGTAGGCGCCCTGAGGAACGCGCGGACCTTCCCCGAAGCCGCGCATGTCCGGCGCCAGGACGCGGAGCCCAGCCGCAGCGAGCGCCGGACCCACCAGATCCCAGGTCCCGCCCGCGTCCGCGAAGCCGTGGACCAGGACCACCGTCGAGACAGACGTTCGGTTTGCGCCCTCCGGCAGCCATTCGAGGACGCTGTGCTCGAGTCCGTTCGCGACCACGCGGTGTCGGGTAGGCATAGGGGTAGAAGGATACCGCTGCGCGGCGTAGTCTGGCGCCCGACCCCATGGCGCATACGATCACGCTCATCCCCGGTGACGGCATCGGACCCGAGGTCGCCTCCGCGACGCGCCGCGTCCTCGACGCCACCGGCGTGAAGATCGAGTGGGAGGTGCAAGATGCCGGCGCCGCCGTCGCCGAGAAGCGCGGCACCACGCTGCCCGACGAGGTGCTCACCTCGATCCGCCGCAACAAGACCGCGCTGAAGGGCCCGATCGGCACGCCCATCGGCAAGGGCTTCCGTTCGGTGAACGTGACGCTCCGCCAGGCGCTGGATCTCTACGCGAACGTGCGGCCCATCCGCAGCCTGCCCGGCATCGAGCCGCGCTTCGAGGGCACGGACATCGTCATCGTCCGCGAGAACACCGAGGACCTCTACGCGGGCCTCGAGCTGATGATCATGCCGGGCGTCGTCCAGGCCATCAAGCTCATCACCGAGAAGGCCTGCACCCGGATCTGCGAGTACGCGTTCGAGTACGCGCAGACGATGCAGCGCAAGCGGGTGTCGGTCGTTCACAAGGCCAACATCATGAAGCTCTCGGACGGGCTCCTCCTCGAGTGCTTCCGCAAGGTCGCGCTGAAGTACCCGCGGATCGAGCCGTACGAGATCATCGTCGACGCCTGCGCCATGCAGATGGTCAAGAGCGCGAACCGGCTCGACGTCATCGTCACCGAGAACCTCTACGGCGACATCCTCAGCGACCTCGGCGCGGGACTCGTGGGCGGCCTCGGCATCGTACCGGGCGCGAACATCGGCCACGAATGCGCGGTCTTCGAGGCGGTGCACGGCTCGGCGCCCGACATCGCCGGCCAGGGCATCGCCAACCCCACCGCCCTCATCCAGAGCGGCGTGATGATGCTGCACCACCTCGACGAGCACGCCGCGGCGACCAAGATCGAGAAGGGCCTGCTCGCCACCTTCGCGAGCGGGGTGCGCACCATGGACCTCGGGGGCCAGACCGGCACCGAGGAGTTCACGCGAACGGTGTGCGAGGCCATCGGTCGCGCCTGAGCGCGGCGACGCAGCCGTGGGAATGAAGACGTGACCGAGCACTACGCGCTCGTCTTCCTGCTCTCGCTGGCGATGCTGCTCGGCGTGGCGCGGCTGCTCGGCGAGCTGGCGCGCGCCGTGGGCCTGCCGCTGGTCGTGGGCGAGATCGTCGCGGGGATCCTGCTGGGCGAGACCGGCCTGGGGCGGCTCGCGCCCTCCGTGCACGCGTTCTTGCTGCCCAAGGGCGTTCCCGCCTCGATGCTCGCGGGGTACACGACGGTCGCGGTCGTGCTCCTGCTGGTCGTGGCGGGCCTCGAGGTGGACCTCGGCATCGTCAAGAAGCGCGGCCGCAGCGCGCTGTGGGTGGCGACGCTCGGCATGGCGATGCCCATGCTCGGCGGCTTCGTCATGGGCTACCTCGTGCCCGACTCGGTGCTCGTCCACTCCGAGCAGCGCGGGCTGTTCGCGGTGTTCATCGGCGTCGCGCTCTCCATCTCGGCGCTCCCCGTCATCGCCAAGACGCTCCTCGATCTCGGCCTCTTCAAGACCGACGTCGGCCTCATCGTGATGTCCGCGGCCATGGTCGACGACATCGTCGGCTGGATCGCCTTCAGCGTCCTCTTGGGCCCGATGCAGGGCGGCACCATCGAGCTGTGGCATCTGGCGCGGACCATCGGGCTCACGGTCGCGTTCGCGGTGATCGCGCTCCTGATCGGGCGGCGCCTCATCGACCGGCTCCTGGCGAAGATCGAGACGCAGCGCGAGCTCGCGCCCGGCCGCATCCTCTCGCTCCTCATCGTGCTGGCCATCCTCGGCGCGAGCGCGACCCAGGCGATCGGAGTGCATGCGGTGCTCGGCGGCTTCATCGTCGGCGTCGCGGTCGGCGATTCGCCCCGCCTCCGCGAGCGCACGCAGCAGACAGTGAAGCAGTTCGTGACCAACGTCTTCGCGCCGGTCTTCTTCGCCTCGGTCGCGCTGCGCGTCGACTTCGTGGCGAACCTCGACGTCGTGCTGTGCCTCGTGGTCTTCGCGATCGCCTCGGTGGCGAAGGTCGTGGGCTGCACGATCGGAGCACGCATCTCCAGCATGTCGTGGCGCGAGTCGCTGGCGGTGGGCTTCGGGCTGAACGCCCGCGGCGCGATGGAGATCATCCTGGCGCTCCTGGCGCGGGACGCGGGCCTGGTGAACGATCGCGTCTTCGTGGCGCTGGTCACGATGGCCATCGGAACCTCGCTGCTCGCCGGGCCGATGATGAAGTACCTGCTCTACGCCCCCGGCTCGGGCTCGCCGCTGTCGATGCGGAGCGGCTCGAGCGAGACGGCAGGCGCGCTGGTGCGCGCCGGCGCGTTCCTTCCGAACCTCGAGGCCTCGACCTCCGCTCGCGCCATCGAGGAGCTGGGCCGCGCGCTGCGCGACGTGATCGGGGAGCTGGTCGAGCCCGCCCTGATCGCCGTGCTCGAGCGCGAGCTGATCGCCTCGACCGGCCTCGGCGACGACGTCGCCATTCCGCACGCCGCCATCGAGGGGCTCACGCACCCGGTGGTCGCGCTCGGGCTGTCGAGCGAGGGCATCGACTTCGACGCACCCGACGGCCGCCCCGCGCGGATCGTCTTCTTGCTGCTCCTGCCCCCGAAGGCTTACGAGCGCGAGGTCCGCGTGCTCGCGAGCCTCGCGCGCTCGGTCTTCGACGAGCAGGCGCGGACCGAGCTCCTCAAGACCAAGACGCTCGAGGAGGCGATCACGTGCCTCGAGGAGAACGCCGCCCGCATCAGGGCGGCTGCGCGCGGCGCGGGGCCGCGCGTCGCGAGCCTGACCGACATGTGAACGGCGCGACGCCGTGAGCGCCCTTCTCCTGCGCTGCCGATCGCGCTAGTGACGGGGCGTGCTGCTTTCGACCTGGAACGTGAACGGGATCAGGGCGCGCTCGCTGCGCCTCGCGGAGTGGCTTGCGGAGCGCCAGCCGGACATCGTGTGCCTGCAGGAGCTCAAGATCGTCGAGGCTGACTTCCCGCACCTCGAGCTGCTCGCCTCGGGCTATCACGCGGTGCTCTCGGGCCAGCAGAGCTGGAACGGCGTGGCCGTGCTCGCCAAGGAGCGCCCCGAGATCGTGATGCGCGAGCTTCCCGGCGCCGCGGCGGCCGGCGCGCGCTTCGTGGTGGCGAAGGTGCACGGGATCGAGGTGGCGAGCGTCTACATCCCGAACGGCAAGATGCTCGCGCACGCCGACTACAAGCTGAAGCTCGCGTGGCTGGACAGCCTCGCGCAGCACGTCGAGGAGCGCCTGAGGAGCGGCTCCGACGTGCCCATCCTGGTGGGCGGCGACTTCAACGTCTGCCAGACCGATCTCGACTCCTACGGAGGCGCCCGCTTCAAGGGCCACATCTTCCAGACCGACGAGGAGCGCGCGCTGGTCGGCCGCCTGAGCAAGGCGGGGCTCGTCGATCTGTACCGGCAAAAGTACCCGGAGACCGTCGGCTTCTCGTGGTGGGACTACCGCGCGGGCTCGTTCCACAAGAACGAGGGCATGCGCCTCGACCTGCTGTTCGCCTCGCCGTCGCTCGCGGCGCGCGTGACGGATGTCTACGTCGACCGCGACTACCGCAAGAAGGGTAAATCGGGCTCCGTCCCCAGCGACCACGCGCCGGTCATCGCGGTCCTGGAGTGATCTTCCGGCCGGTGACGGCGAGGGTGGCGCCCACCAGGACCAGCGCGCAGCCCATCCCTTCGCGCGGCGTGGGGGCGGTGTCGAGGAGCAGCGCGCCGATGGCCAGCGAGCCCACGGTCTCGCCGGGCGAGACCAGCGCCACCAGCACCGGCGGCGCGCGCCGCGCCACGCGCTGCACCAGCGTGTGGCCGATGAGCGTGGGGATCAGCGCCAGCCCGAGGATCGCGAGCGCCGACTGCGGGCGCGGCACGCCCGCCTGCAGCCCGAGGTAGAGCGCCAGCGGCAGGAGGAACAGCGTCGACACCGCATACACCGCCGCCGCGTAGGGGAGCGGCGGGAGCGCATCGCGGAGGCCGCGCGCCGAGGCGACGTACGCGCCGTAGAGCACCACCGCCGCCAGCACCATGAGATCACCGGCGAGCCGATGCTCGCCCGTGCCGGCTCCCGAGGCCACCACCACCGCGCCCGCCGTCGCCACCAGGAGGCCGAGCAGCTCGCGCGGGGTGGGCCGGATCCCGAACGCGAAGAACGCCGCGAGCACCACCGCGATCGGCTCGAGCGAGACCAGCGCCACCGCCGCCGCGAACGACGTCGTGGCGAGCCCGCCGAAGAACAGCGCGAAGTGCGCGCCGAGCAGTACGCCCGCGAGCCCCACGGCAGCGCGCTGGCGGCGCGGGAGCGCGTGCAGCGAACGCGCGAGGACGCGCGGCCCCACCACCGCGAGGATCACCGCCGCGATGCCGGTGCGCGCGCACGCCATCACCACCGCGGGTACGTCCGCGGCCACCTTGCCGAGCGGTCCCGACGTCGCGAACGCGAACGCCGCCACGACGACGAGCCAGACGTCGCGGCGTGACGGTCGTAGCGGCTCCGTCAGTAGCGCTCCTTCGGCTCCGTCGCGGAAGTGATGCGCACGAAGGGCAAGACGTCCTTCACGAAGCGGTCGCGCACCTCGCGCGCGCGCGGCTCGTCGTCCCGCGCCGGGATCGCGACGCCCACGATGAGGCACGCCTTGTCCCACGCGGGATACGCGGTCCACGCCGCCGCGTAGTTCTCGCGCGAGAGCACGGTCGCGGTCTTCGCGAACAGCGGGTCGACGTCGACGATGGCGATCTTCTTGGGCGCGGCATCACCGGGCGGCGCCTTTGGAGCAGGAATGGCCCACGAGAACGCCGCGGGCGGATCGTGCCTGAGATCGACCTCGAACGCTTCGACCCACGGCATCGCCCAGGTCTCGAAGCTCTTGTTGCACGCGCCCTCGACCATGTTGTCGTCGACGTGGGTGATGAACCCGGCGACGATCGCGTGGTGCGATTTCCCGTACCGGAAGCCGACGAGGCCCGGGACGGTGAGGAAGCGCACGCGCGTCCAGTTCGGCGCATCGGGCAGCATCACCACGAGGCTGTTCTGCTTGTCGGTCTTGGGGCCGGTCGGCGAGACGCGCAGCTGCTCGAGCGCGGCGGAGTGCGAATCGACCCCCACCGCTCCCTGCGCGGTCTTTCCGTCGTCCTTGGGCGGCGGCGCGGGGGCCACGGGGCGCGACGGCGTGTTGCTGGGCAGCGACGTCGACGAGCAGCCGGCTCCCGCCGCGAGGGCGAGGACGGCAACCAAGGCTGAACGGCCGAGCTCGCTACTCATCGACATCTCCAGTGTTGGACGAAACGCCATCGTTGGCCATTCGATTCGGCGACGCCCGCGCTTCGCTCGGACGGCGACCTCGAAAACGGTATCCTTGCTCGAGCTTGGATTTACCCGCGAAAACGTCGACCGCCGCGACCCTCGGTCGCCTTCGTGAGGCTCTCCGGAGCGTGGTCCAGGGGAAGGACGACGTGATCGACCTCCTCCTGGTCGGCCTGCTGGGGGCCGGACACGTCCTGGTCGAGGACGTTCCCGGCGTCGGAAAGACCACCCTCGCCAAGGCCCTGGCCCGCGCGCTCGATGTCACGTTCACCCGGGTGCAGTTCACGCCCGACCTCCTGCCCACCGACATCCTCGGCTCGCAGGTGCTCGATCCGCGCGAGGGCTCCTTCGCGTTCCGCAAGGGGCCGGTCTTCACCAACGTCCTCCTCGCCGACGAGATCAACCGCGCCTCGCCGCGCACGCAGTCCGCGCTGCTCGAGGCGATGAACGAGGCGCAGGCCACGGTCGACGGCACCACGCACACCCTGCCAGCCCCCTTCTTCGTCATCGCCACGCAGAACCCGTCCGACTACCAGGGCACCTATCCGCTGCCCGAGGCGCAGCTCGATCGCTTCCTGCTGCGCATCGGCGTCGGCTACCCCTCCCCCGAGGCGGAGCTCGAGATGCTCTACGCCCGGCAGTCCTCGGATCCGCTCGCCAAGGTGAGCGCGGTCTGCAACCGGGAGACCGTGCTGCGCATCCAGCAGGAGGTGCGCGACGTCGAGGTGAAGGACACCGTCGCGCGGTACCTGCTCGCCATCGTGCACAAGACGAGGCGCACCACGCCGCTCGAGCTCGGGATCAGCCCGCGCGGCGCCCTGGCGTTCTTCCGCGCGGCGCAGGCGCGGGCGCTCCTCTCCGGCCGCACCTACGTGAGCCCTGACGACATCCACGCGCTCGCCGGCCCGGTGCTCGCGCACCGCGTCCAGCTCACCAGCACCGCGCGTTACGGCGGCATCACCGCCGAGGCCGCACTCGCCGACGTCGTGAAGGACGTGCCGGTCCCGACGTGAAGATCGACTTCGCGCGCCTGAACCACATCCTGATCCCCAAGGGAAAGGCAGGGCGCGATCGGTTCCGGGAGTCCCGCTTCGGCCGCGTGGTGATGCCCACGGTGGGCCTCTTCTGGGGCTCGCTGACCGACGAGGGCCGCATCCTCGTGCTGGTCACGCTGCTGGTGGGCGCGCTCGCGGTCGACGTGCAGCGGAGCAACGCGTACATCCTGTTCTCGGTGTTCGCGGGGCTGCTCGCGGCCTCGATCGTGGCCTCGCGGCGGCTGCGACTGGAGGGCGTGGGGATGAGCATCGATGCGCCGCGCCGCGTGACGGTGGGCGAGCCGGTGACCTTCACCATCGCGTGCACGCGCGGCGCCGCTACCACCGCCGAGCCGGCGCGCGTTCGCCATCCGATCCGGGTGCGCGGGCCCTTCCTGCCGTGGGACGGCGCCTGGCTCGACGAGGCCCCCGCCGAGATCATCGTCCCCGACGCGGGGCGCGCGCAGACCTCGATGCGCGCGCGCTTCGTGCAGCGCGGGCTCCACCATCTCGACCCCTTCACTGCCGCCGCGGTGGTTCCGGCTGGCCTGGCGTGCGGGCCACGCCTCGCGAGCGAGGCGGTGAAGATCCACATCGTCCCGCGCATCGCGAACGTGGTGCGGCTGCCCCAGGTGATCGCGATGCGCCATCAGCCGGGCGGCGTCGCGCTCGCGTCGAAGAGCGGCGAGGCGATGGATCTCCTGGGCGTCCGCCCGTACCGCCCGGGCGATCCGGTGCGCGATCTCCACGCGCGCAGCTGGGCGCGCACCGGCATCCCGGTGGTGCGCGAGTACCAGCAGGAGTACTTCACGAGGGTGGGCGTGGTGCTCGACAGCGACATCGCCGATCCCGAGCGCCTCGAGGCGGCGGTGGAGCTGGCGGCCGGCGTGATCGCGCATCTCTCGCGCGGCGAGGCGCTGGTCGACGTGCTGGTGGTCGGCGACCGCGTGCACGAGCTCACCGTGGGCCGCAGCCTCGGCTACCTCGATCAGGCGCTCGACATGCTGGCCACCGTGGAGCGCGGACCGAAGGTGGATGCCGCGGCGCTGATGCGGCGGCTCGAGCCGTACCTCGATCGCCTCTCCAGCGTGGTGGTGATCGCGCTCCCCGGGGGCGAGGAGCGCGGCGCCGTGCAGCGCGGGATCGAAGGGCGCGGCATCGCCTGCAGCGCGCTGGTGGTGGACGACGCCCTGGTGCGATCGATCGCCGCCAAGGAGGCGCTGGGATGGTGAAGCGCCTCGTCCCGTTCGCCCCGGTCGCGGCCGCGGCCACGATCTTCGCGGCCATCCTGCTCACCGAGGGCACCGACGAGCCAGGCTGGGCGATCTCGACGCTCGCGCGCACCATGACCTTGCTCTGCCTGGCGGGCTCGATCGTGGCTGGCATCATCCCCAAGCGCAGCGACGTTCGCATCCACGCCAGCACCGCGCTCGCGATCTTCGCGGTCACCGCAGTGGGCCAGTCGCGGATGATCGACCTTCCCGCGGCGCTCTACCGGGTCGGCTGCGTGCTCTTCGCGCTCGTGGTGATCGCCACGCTCCGCGCGCCGCAGCGCTGGGCCCGGACCGCGGCGGCGCAGCGACCGGTCGAGCCCCGGGGGCGGCGCCGCGTCGTGCTGGTGCTGGGCCTCGCCTGGGTGGCGGTCGCGGTCTTGCTCGTGACCCAGCTCCCCCGCGCGAGCCGGGCTGTCGAGCGGAAGGTGGCGCGCTATTTCCAGGGATACGAGCCGCCAGAGGACTTCGTCGGCTTCTCCTCGAACCTTCAGCTCGGGTCGACGCGAGGCATGCTCCAGAGCTCGAGGGTGGTGATGCGCCTCGAGGGAGCGCGCGTCGACTACCTCCGCGGGGCGGTGCTCGACGACTACGACGCGCGGCACCAGCGCTGGTCGAGCAGCTTCGACGACACGCGAAGCAACCTCGCAGCGGACACCCCGCAGGGCGCGACGTCCACGCGCGTGCGCATGGCGCGGTCGGCGCCGGTCGCGCACGGCAACGAGGCGCGCTGGTTCCTGCCGGGAGATGCCTGCGATCTTCGCTCCGAGTCGGGACAC
>JAYTBL010000862.1:0-2964 GCA_043736975.1 Polyangiaceae bacterium | reverse complement strand
GGTTCGGCCCGCGCTCGGCCCGCGACGCCGCGCCGTCTGGGTCACGCGGTGGGCTCGCGTTGACGCTGGTGGCGGTCGCGCTCGTCGGCTTCACGCTCGGCGGCGGTCTCTTCTTCTGGCGGAGCGGGACGACGCCGAGCGTCGACCCGGACCCGGTCCCCTCCGCACCCTAGCGATCAGCGCGACGCGGTGCGCTCTTCGAGCAGCGCCTTGGCCTCGCGTACGCCCGCGGCGTCGAACGCGGGGTTCCGCTTCAGCGCCGCCTTGATGAGGTCGGTGCCCTGCTTCGTCTCCCCCGCGGCGAGGCGGATCGCGCCCTCGTGGAACAAGAGACGCGCGTCGGGCGTGCCGAGGCGGCGGGCGCGGGTGATCATTGCCTTCGCCTCGACGAGCTTGCCGGTGCGGTAGCAGGCCCACGCGATCGCGTCCTCGGTCACGATGTCCTTGCGGCTCTGGTACTCGGCGCGCGCCAGCGTGAGCGCGTCCTCGTTCTCCGTGAGCCCGCGGTTCCTGGCCGAGAGGAAGAGCGAGAGCGTCCGAGGGTCGGTGCGGCGGCCCTCGCGCTCGACGAGCGCATGGGCCTCCTTCGCGCCGGTGGCGTCGCCCGCCGCCTCGCGCGCGTCGCCGAGGAGCCATGCGGTCTCGACGAGCGGGCTCACCTTCCAGGCGCGCTCGAACAGCTCGGCGGCGCGCTTAGCGTCGCCCTTCGCCATCGCGACGCGGCCCTTGCCGACGTTGGCCGGCGCGTAGCCGGCGATGCGATCGAGCGCCTTGTCGAACCCCGCGTCGGCGCCGTCGAAGTCGCCCTCCGACCAGAACATCATCGCCGCCTGCACGAACACCCAGGCGCCGGGCTCGGGGTCGGACTTGCCGGCGCGGCCCGAGTCGAGCGCGCGGCGCACCGTCTCCTTCGCCGACGCCACGTCACCCCGCAGCCACTGGAGGTGCGAAGCGCGGCTGTACGAGGGCAGGTTCGGCTTGAGATCGACCATCTTCTGCGCGGCGTCCGAGGCCTCCTCGTAGCGACCGAGCTCGAGGTACGCGTCGCTGAGCGTGCCCCACGCCATCGGGTCCTCGGGATGGCGCGTCGTGATGTTGACCGCGAGCGAACGAGCCTCGTCGAACTTGTGCCCGTTGAGCATCACCAGCCCGCGGAGGTCGAGGGCGAGGCGGTCGCCGGGGTTGCGCTCGAGGATCACCTCCGCGCAGGCATCGGCGTTCAGGTAGAACCCCGGGTCCGCGCTCTCGCGGGCCTTCCGCACCCAGGAGCGGCCGAGCATGATCCAGCCCTCGTCCTTGGCGGGGTTGGCGCGCGCCATCTTCTGCAGCTCGGTGACCGCCTTGTCGGCGAGGTTCGTCCCGGTGAGCGGCGCGAGCGCGAGGCGCTGGCTCTTTGGCAGCTTCGCGTCACCGTCGACCAGCGGCGCCACGGCGACGGCGGCCTGGGCGGCGGGCTCGGGCTTCGCAGAGCCCTTGGTCTCCGAGCAGCCGACGAGGACGGTCATGGCGGCGAGCAGCGAGAAGGTCAGGCAGGTGCGCTTCATGTGCCTCACCTACGAACGGGCGAAGGGGGTGGATCGCCAGCAAAACGCGCCCGATCGTGACCCGCACGACAAACGTAGAAAACCCCCGGAGGACCATCCTCCGGGGGTCGTTGCCTCGCGCCACCTGCCATGGCGCGAGAGCGTTCCGTGCACCTACGCGTCAGGTGCTAGCTCGGTTGCACGATCAGGGGGCCGCCTTGCCGTGGCCCTCCTGGAAGCCCTCGTGCGGGACCGCGAGGTAGGGGAACTGCTTCTGGAACGGCTTGTCGTTCGACTGCGCGCCGTCCGAGATGGCGATCGTGCCCTTGGAGAGGAGGACCGACAGGAGCACGTCGGTGACGTCCGCCTGCTCCTTGTTGGGCGCCGCGCCGTAGGGGATGGGGCGGCCGTTGGGGAAGCGAGAGTCGAGGCCGAGATCGACGCGGAGCACGTCGCCCGTCGCGCTGAGCGGGATGTCGTGGCCCGAGGCCTTGAGGTTGATGGTGTCGATGATGTCGAGGCGGTCGCTCTTGAGCGAGTCCACGACCGTCTGCGGCACGCCGAGGGCGGCGTAGATGCCGACCGCCTCGGCGTCGCGGACGATGACCGGGTTCAGGAAGTAGGCGCCGAAGTTGGCGACGTCCTTCGCGGGCTTGGTGCGGTTGTACTTGTCCTTGTCCTGGAGGCCGATCAGGGCCTCGTTGACGAGCGGGAGGCCGAGGCGCGAGACCTGGACCCAGGAGCCGAAGTTCGACTCGCCGCCGCCGCGCTGGAGGATGCGGACCTGACGACGCGAGGCCGAGGCCCAGACGCCGATGGTGTTGTCGTCGCTCGCGGCCGGCTTGGGCGCCTGACCATCGACGGTCAACGACGAGGTCGGGATCTCGAGGGCGATCGAGTGGTTGTTGAAGCCCGCGACGTTGTCGCGCGCCGTTCCGCCGAGGAGGTTCGCGAGGTCGAAGATGCGCCCGATGTCGACGTAGAAGCCGTCGTCGGTCTGGCCCGCGAAGACGCGGCCCTGGTTGCCGTTGAAGCCGAGGGGGTTGATGAACTTCCCCATGAAGCCCTCGTCGTACTTCGGCGTGTTGTAGACGATCTTGTTGGTGTTGGGCCCGATGTTGACCGGCGCGACCGGGAGGCCCTGACCGAGCACCTCCCGCTTCGTTCCCTCCTTGCCGTGCGTGAGCTTGGTGAGCCAGTAGGTCTGCTTGCGGCCGGTGAGCTGCGAGAAGAACTCCTTGCCGCCGCCGAGGGGCGCCTTGAGGTCGGCGGGGTTGACGTTCTGGATCGAGGTCGACGAGAACTGCACCTGGTAGGTCACGACATCCTCGAGGCTCTTGTTGCCGCGGGTGACGTGGAACTCGTAGAGGACGTCGTCGGAGAACTCGTTGTAGTTCGGACCGCCGGAGGGCTCCTCGAGCGGGTTGTACGAGGCGACGAG
>JAYTBL010000861.1:0-2965 GCA_043736975.1 Polyangiaceae bacterium | reverse complement strand
GTAGCCTGGCGGAAGGACCACGCTCTGGAGAGGCGTGGCGGTGGTTGGGCAGCTGGTCGTGTCGGTTTCACCGTCGCGCTCCACGCACTTCTTCACCGCCCCATCGAGGTAGTCGAGGCGCAGCGGAGGATAGCGCGGCATTCCCGGAGCGACGGCACGATCGGGACGGGCCGAGCCCCAGGCGTTCCTCACGCGGAGAAACGCGACCTGCGGCGTCACGTGCCCGCCGACCTGCGCGCTCTCGATCACCGCGGTGTGCCCGCCCTGCTTGCCGGGACCGAGCTCGGCGAGCGTCGCGAGGTTGAACGAGCCCATCCGCCCGTTGTCGCGCTCCTCGAGCGCGTTGAAGTCAACGAACCACGTCACGACGACGGGCTGACCATCGGCGAGCGCCCGCTGGACGCGCAGCTGGAGCGCGCGACGGTCGGCTGCTCCCAGCGGATAGAAGACCGTGCGCCACTCGGCGGCCGCCTGCGCCAGCGTCTTCCGCGCGGCGCCGCCGGCCGCGCTCGGGTAGGCGACCTCGAAGTCCTGCGCGCGCCGCAGCGGCCTCGCGACCTGCGCGGGGCTCGCGATCGAGACGAAGGTGCGCGCCACGTCGGCGCCGAACACGCCGTCGAGCGTCTGCGTGACCGCAGGTGTGACGGCCCACACGCGATCGAGCTCCCGCCGCACGAGCGCGCGGTCACGGTGCGCCGCCGGTGACGCGAGCGCGCCCGTCGCGAGCGAGGCGTCGAGCGCGGCGAGCGCGGCGCCTTCGGTCGTCGCGGTGACGAAGTCCGCGTCGGCGAGCAGGCCGTACTTCTTCGCGATGGTGCTCGCGGTCTCCCAGTTGCCTCCGGTCGCGACCTTCGGCGTGCCCGCGTTGGCGATCTGATCGAACCAGTGCCAGCAGGTCCAGTACGCGACGGCGATCGGGAGCGACTCGCCGGTCGCGGCGACGCGGAGCGATTCGGCCCAGCTCGCCTCGGCGTAGAGCCAGCTGTAGCCGATCGACAGGCGATCGACCTCGGTCTGCGGTGCGGCACGCTCACGATGTCGTCGGAGCCGACGCCCAGCGGAACGCTGTTCGCTTCAACCGCGCAGGCGGCCATGAGGAGCACGGTCACGATCGAGAGAGAAAGGCGCTTCATGCGCAGGGGGCCAGCAGCCATCGAAGCAAACTTCGCGTGCTCGAGCTACCCGCTACAACGCCGCACCGACGCGCACATCGGCACGGCGAGCACAAAAGTGAAACGCCGGGGCCCCGTGAGGAGACCCGGCGTCGACGAGCGCGCGAGGCGCTCAGGCCGCGATCAGAACGTGCCGATCGGCTTCTTGTTCTGCGCGCGCACGATGCCGGCCTCGGAGGGTCCACCCTCGAGCTGCTTCATGAGGTTGTCGATGTTGAAGTTCGCGCCGATGTAGACGCGCTGGTCCTGGTACTTGTCGAAGAACGGGTTGCCGCGCGTACCGCTCTCGGTGAGCGCCGAGCGCGAGAGCCAGTAGCCGACCTCGGCGGTGAGCCAGGCGTTGGCCTCGTAGTCGACCCAGGCGGCAAAGTAAGACGTCTGCCGGACGTTCGTGGGGCGGAAACCCTCGGGGCTCTCCACCGGGCGACCGTTCACCTGGACGTCCTTGCCCGTGTAGGCCCACTGGCTCGAGCCGAGGTAGAAGAGGGCGGGGCTGAACTTGCCCCAGGTCGCCGAGACCAGGAACGTGTAGCTGATGGCATCGGAAACGTTGAAGATGCCGCCTAGCTGGTCGCTGCAGGTCGTACCACCAGCGCACTGCAGGGCGTAGGGGCGCGCGGTTCGAACCTCGGCGGTGGTGTTGCTGTAGATCGGGTGCGAGTAGGCGGTGCTCGCGAGGAGATCCAGCGTGCCGTTGCCCGGGAGGTGCTCGAACTCCTTGAACAGCTGGAGGCTGGCGCCGGGCGAGAAGATCATCGTGCGGGCGCGCGACTCGGGCGAGGTCGGGAACGCCGTGTTGAAGGCGACGGCCGGCTTGATGCCGCCCGGGAGCTCGGGGATCTTCCGGTAGAAGAGCGAGAGCGTGGTGTCGCTGAAGCGCGGCTCGTTCCTGGTGGTGGTGCTGTCGCTGTTCGTGAGCTCGTAGTTGAAGACGACGCGCGCGCGGAGCTGGAACGCGTCGCTGATGGCGAAGCGCGGCGAGATGAAGAGCGCGCTGTCGATGGTCGGGTTGTAGGCCTGGTTCTGGCTCTTATCGATGGTCGCCGTCGTCATGCTCGCCTGCGCGAAGATCTGCGTACCCGCCCAGCGCCGCTTCTTCGGGGGGGCCGCAGGCGCCGCGGCGGAGCCGTTCGGCGTGTCGGTGCCGGGGACGCCGCTCGCGCTACCGATGGTGACCGAGGCGTTGGGGGCCGGCTCCGGGGCCGGGGGCTCCGAGGTCGGCGCCGGCGTGGTCGGCGCAGCCGTCGGGTCCGTGCCGCCACCTGCGGGCGTAGGATCCGAGGGCTGGACCGTCTTGACCGTCTGGCCCGCCGTCGGGGGCGCCGCGAACGACGTCGCGCTGACCGAGAGGCCGACCAACCCGACCGAGATCGCCGACAGACACGAGAAACGCTTCATTTCGGAGCTCCAACAGCGAGAGATGCAGAACGAGAGAGACAGCGGGAGGGACGGGCGCGGCTCATGCAAGCGTCGTGCTCGGCCGTTTATCTTCTAAGCTATCGTTATTGCAGAAGAGTTTTTGGGGCTGAGGATGCTCGTCAAGTTGCTAACGGAACCGGTGCGACAGCGCCCTTGCGTACCTCACGGTAGAGGTCTCCACACCCGTCCCATGGCGCAGCCGCATCTACCGCTGCACTGGTCTACAGGCAAGGGCCGCGACGCTCAGCTGTCCTGGTCTTCCCACCACTCGTGTCGCTTCTCGAGAGGCTTCGGGACGGGCTTGGGCTCCGGCTTCACCTCGGGCTTCACCTCGGGCTTGGGCTCCGGCTTCACCTCGGGCTTCACCTCGGGCT
>JAYTBL010000860.1:0-7388 GCA_043736975.1 Polyangiaceae bacterium | reverse complement strand
CGGTGGCCAGGGGGAGCGTGCAGCGCGCGTCACGTCCCACGGTGAGGATGCCGCCCGGGACGTCGAGCTTGCGTTGCTCGATGCGCCCGTCTTCCTGGATCGAGATCCGGAGGCGGACCGAGCTCGTGGCCTGCGCGCTCATTTGACGAGCCTCGGCTGCGCGCCCGGACGCTTGTCGTAGACGTCGACCTTGTCGACGGCGCCGCTGTAGTCCGCGAACTTCGCGAGCGCCGACTCGACCATCTCTGCCGCCTGCGAGGGGACGGCCTCGACCACGTTCGGCACCACGAAGATCGCGCCCTCGGTCTGGAGCTCGTCGTCGGCGTGCGAGCCGAAGAGCAGGCCCAGCACCGGGATGCTGGAGAGCCCCGGCAGCCCGGTGACCGCGTGCGCCTGGGTCTTGGTCCGGATGCCGGAGAGGACGATCGACTGCCCGAGCTTGAGCGTGATGTTGGTGGTGAGCTTGCTGGTGTTGCGCCCGGGGAGCGAGGTCGCGCCGGCGGAGGAGGTGAGGTCGCTCACGTCGGCGACCAGCTTCATCTCGATCTCGCGCTTCTGCGGGTTGTAGCGGGGGAGCACCGTGACATCGGTGCCGAAGGCGATCCGCTGCACGCCCACCGTGAGGCCGGTGTTGACGGTGAAGTTCTGCTCGCCGCCGTTCTGGAAGTTTGCCTCGATGCCGTTGTTGGTCACCACCGTGGCCTGCTTGAGCACCTTCGCCCAACCCTTGCGGGACGCGATGTCGAGGCGCGGGATGGGCTGGTTGGTGATGCTGGCGGTCGCGGCGCGGCTGCCGCCGATGAAGTCGAAGGTGACGTTGCTCTTGACCACCGCGTCGCCGCCGATGCTGCTGGGCCAGCCGAGGCCCACGCCGTACGACGAGTTCTTGTCGTACTGGATGAAGTAGAAGTCGATGCGCACGATGTACTTGCTGTCCGAGGTGCTCGCGCCCCCGCCGCCGGGCAGCGTGACCAGCGACTCGACCTGGTTCGGGTAGAGCGTCGCGATGTGCTGCACGCGCTTGAGCTCGGTGTCGTTCGACACCACGCCGTCCATCACGATGCGCGCGCCGACCCGCCTCACCCGCACGCCGCCGATGCCCTCGAGCAGCTGCGTGAGCTCCTTCTCAACCACCGCCGGCGACCGCGCGAAGACGTGGACGGTGACGCTGATCTGCGAGCCGTCGTTCTTGATGAGGAGCATCGTGGTGGAGCCCGGCTTGCGGCCGGCGATCACGAACTGGCTGTTGTCGGTGGTCAGCTTGACGTCGATGATCCCGGGGGAGCCCTCGGAGTAGTTGCGCACGTCCTTGGCGGAGACGGTCTTGGTCTCGCCGATGGCGAGTGCGATCTCCTCGGCGGCCTCGCTGGGGCCCGTCGACGTTCGATCCTGCGGGGGCGCGGCGCTCGCGGCGGCGGGAGCCAGCAAGGCAAGGGCGGTGAGGAACTGCGCGGCGCGCTTGCTGGCTACGGGAATCATCGGTGCGTTTCTTTCAGCTCGGTGGGACCGTTGGGGGTGGACTTGCGGCGCGGGCTCTGGACCGCCTGGCGACGGCTGGCATCGGTGAGGACGGCGGCGGTGACGTCCGCCGGGGCCTCGGTGATGCGTTGATCGGTGGGATTGCGAACGATGGCGTTGAGCTTGCCCTTCTCCATGGCGACCGAGAGGAGCTGGCTCTCCTGGAGCGAGGTGCTGACGGTGAGGACGGTGGCGCGCTGCGCGAAGTCCTTGCTGGCGGCGAAGGAGGTCTCGACGCCGGTGGCGAGGACCAGGACGCGCTGCAGGAGCACCGTGGCCTCCTTGGCGTCGCCGCAGACGCAGAGGATGTCGATGAAGTCGCCGGGGTGGACGAGCGTGAGGACGTCGGTGATCTGCACGCGGATGGGCGTGGCGCGGTTGCCGGGCTGCACCAGCGCCGAGAGCGCGCGCTGGTCGTCCTTGACCGCCATGACGTCGTTCCAGACCAGGCTCTGCTGGATGGGGATGGTGCTGGTGGCGCGGAGGCCGAGGAGCTTGTCCTTCTCGGAGACGCGGACGACGCGGTCGTCCACGTAGGCGACGGGCAGATCGCGCGCGCCCAGCATCTTCTCGGTGATGGGCGTGCCGCGCGGAATGAGCTCCAGCGCGACCAGGACCTGCACCTTGCGCCCGCCCGCAGCCTCCTGCTCGACGCGCCGGAGGTAGAGCAGCAAGAGCGCCACTGCGACGAGTCCGGCGACGAGGCCGATGAAGACGGGCTTGGCTTTCACGGGACGGACCTGACGGAGAAGAGGTGGATGACGAGGGTGGCAGCCGTACCGAGGAACACGGCGGGACCGAGGCGGAACCAGGTGACCATCTCCTTCGGCAGCGGCCGGCGCTGCGCCTTCTTGCGCAGCGGGTTGACGACCAGCGTGACGGTGTTGGCGATGGTGCGGAGGAGCGTCCCCTCCCAGGCGAGCTTCGCCGGGGCGAGGAGCATGGCGGCGACGAACGCGTAGGTCTCGGCCTCGAGACCGGCGAGCGGATGAAGCGCGGCGCCGAGCGCGGCGAAGAGCTTCACGTCACCGCCGCCCATCGCGCCCTTCCAGTACATGAAGAGGGGGACGAGCGCGCAGCCGAGCGCGCCGCCGATGGCGAAGGCCGCTTGCTCCACTCCCGCGCCGAGCCCGACGGTGACCGTCCCGTGGACGAAGTGACCGAGGATCGCGACCGTGAGCCCGAGCAGCGTGAGGCGATTCGGGATGTGGCCGGTGCGCCAGTCGAACCACGCCGCGGTGGCGGCGAGGAGGGTGGCGAATGCGAGGAAGTGGAACATGGGATTGGCTCCTTCCTCGAGCTCAGGGGCCCTTGCTGAAGGTGTTGTCCGCGTTCTTGACGCTCTCGCCCTGCTTGGTGACCGTCCCGGACACGTTCGCGCTGAACGCCTTGAAGCCGACCACCGCGAGCAGCGCGATGACGCCGACGAGGATGATGTACTCGACCATGTTGGCGCCGCGGGTGGCGCGGAGGAGGTTGCGGGCGGGCGAGCTGTTCTTGTTCTTCATGAGAATTCTCCGGTGGCGTGTTGGGTTGCGATTCAGGGAAACGGATAGAGAAGGAGGTCGCGACGCGCCTCGAAGCTCACGACGAGCGCGACCCCGAGGCTGATGAAGGCCCCGATGGTCACGATGCCCACGACCCCGACGAGGATCGTGTACTCGGTCATCGCGGCCCCTCGGACGCCTCGGACTCGAGCGAGGCGCCCGCGAGCGCGGCGCGGGGTCGTGTCTTTCGTGGGGCTCTTCATGGCGTCCCCACCCTGTTCGGCCGCCCCTGTGGGAAGTTGCGCGATTCGTCGGATGTCACCCGTTCGGGCGCACGAACGATTGGGCGCAACTCCGGAGAGGAGAGGACGACGAGACGTGACCAACCGCGGACGGACGTCCGCCCTGACTCACGGAGTTTCGAACAAGATGGCACGCTCGTTGAATGGTCTCGGTTTTGCGCTGGTGACGGCGCTCGTCCTCAGCGGCTGCACGGTCACGACGGACGGGAGCCGTGCGGACGGCTCGAGCGGCACGGATGGTGGCGCGGACCTGCCGGGCGACGACCCGCAGAGTGGCAACCCGAAGAGCGGCGAGCTCTCCTTCTCACCGGCGAACGTCCCGGCAGATGCGGCGCTCGCAGCGACCGGGGACTGGATCTTCAACACCGACACGTGCGGCAGCACGAAGGTCACCATCGATACCGCCAAGGGCACGGTCTCGTGCGCCGGCCAGCCGAAGGGCGCGTTCACGTTCAAGGCCATCGCGCAGGTGGACACCAGTCAGGGGACGTTGACCGCGGGCCTCTTCGTCACGCGCCGTCTCGTGATCGAACCGAGCATGGTGGTGGACGTGGTCGGCAACCGGCCGCTCGTGATCGTCGCGCTGGAGACCGCGACGATCCAGGGCGCACTGCGTGCGTCGGCAATCGACTACCAATCGAACGGCGGCGGCTTCGACGGAGTTCGCGAGGTGGCGCGAGGCAACGGGCCGGGCGGTGGTCAGGGAGCGGTGGCGCGCGTCGGCGCGGGCGGTGGTGGTCATTGCGGCGTCGGTGGCGGTGAGGCGGCTGGCGGAAAGGCGTATGGCAGCCCGACCAACAGCCCGCTGGTCGGTGGGTCCGCGGGAGGCGGCAGTCGTTATGCAAATAGCGGCGCCGGCGGCGGTGCCGTGCAGATCGTCGCGGGGACCTCGATGGAGGTGAGCGCCACCGGGTCCATTGCCGTGTCGGGCGCGGGGTCCTCTTGGCTGAGCGGCGGCGGCGGCGCGGGCGGTGCGATCCTTCTCGAGGGCCCCCTCGTTTCGGTCTTCGGGGTGCTCGCCGCCAATGGCGGTGGCGGCTCCGAGACGGGCTCGAGCAATGATGGCGCCGACGGCAGCGCGAGCGCGGATCCCGCCAAGGGCGGCCCCGGCAACTGCTCCATCTGTGGCAGCGGCGGCGACGGGGCCGCGGGCGCTACCATCGCCGGTCAGACCGGGACCCAGATCGACGCGGCTCAGGGCCAAGGTGGCGGCGGGGGGGGTGCGGGTTGGATCCGCTTGAACACGAAGTCGGGCAGCGCAACGATCGGGGCGACAGCTGTGATCTCCCCCGCGCTGTCCACCCCGTGTGCAACGCAAGGGACGCCCGCCGCGCGCTGATCGACCGGCGTCCATCGAACGATCGAACAAGGAAGCGAGACGAGTTTCGCTTCCTTGTTCTTTGGTGCGGAGCCCATGTGCAGGTCGGTCGCGGACGACTACCGGTCACGCCGGGCCGGTCGCGGGCCTTCCGAAGAATGCGAGCAACGGGCTCGGAGGCCTCGGGCTTCGAGACGACGCTCCAGTACTTCCAGCAGGTCCACGCTCGGCCCTGCATCGATGACCGCAACGGTGCTGTCTACGTCGTCGTGCACGACAACCTCGGGAACAACGGCAGAGACAACGCGCACTACACGTCGTGTGGCTTCATTCGCAGGCGAGGGAAATGAGCTTGGTGGTGCGCAGCTCCGTCGGCTCGGCCGGCCCGCCACGCCGTTGTGCAGATTCGTCGCGGCCACGATTCCTCGCAACTGCGCGCGCCCCCGGCCGAGGGGCGCACGAGGCCCGTCACGGAGGCTTCACCCATTGCCACCGAGGAGATCCTTGCTCATGCGCTCGTTCCCAGCCGCGGCAGATCTGCGCGACGACACCCGAGGCGCCGTCTACGTCGAGTTCCTCATCGCGTTCATGCCCGTGTTCGTCTTCTTCCTCTGCCTCCTCCAGCTGGCGCTGCTGTTCTCGGCCAAGCTGGTGGTGGAGCATGCCGCGGTCACCGGCTCGCGATCGGCGGCGGTGGTCTTCGGAGACGAGCCCGGGCCCTACCACGAGGCGACCGCGCAGCCGAACACGATGGGCGACGAGCGGCTGAAGACCGTGCGCGGCGCCGTGCTCGTCGCGCTGGCGCCGCTCATCCTCGACGACACGGTGGTGGCGGTGGGCGTCCTCTACCCCGATACCCCGGGAGCGAAGGGCCAGCCGAAAGGCACGCGCGTCAGCGGCGTGATGGGAAGCGGCATGGTCCGGGTGCGGGTGGAGGCCACGGTGGTCTGCAAGATCGCGCTCGCCAACATGATCGCCTGCGAGCAGTTCGGCAACTCGCAGCTGCGCGTTCGGACCGCGCGCGCGGAGTCGGTCTACCCGTACCAGGGAGCGAACTATGCTTACGAATGAACGCCCCAACCTCGTGACCGATGATCGCGGCGCGATCATGGTCATGGGCATCTTCATGTGCTCGTGCCTGGTGGGCGCGCTCTGGTACCTCGCCGGGATCGGCGACGCGATCCTCTACCGCGAACGCATGCAGGAGGCGGCCGACGCGATCGCGTTCAGCGACGCGGCGCTCCATGCGCGCGGAATGAACCTGATCGTGATGGTCAACCTGATCATGGCGGCCATCCTCTCGGTGCGCGTGGCGATCCGCGTGGCGAAGCTCGCCTGCACCGTCGCCGCCGCGGTCTTCGCCGCCCTCAGCTTCATCCAGCCACAGCTCGGGCTCCTGGCGGCGCCGGCCGCGGCGGCCGCCCAGACCCTCGAACAGGTGGACAGCTCGTCGAAGCCGGTCATCGACGGCGCGCTCCAGGGGCTGTCGCTCGCGGAGGACGGGATCTCGACGCGGACCCCGCCCATCGCGCAGAGCGCCGCGGAGGCGGTCGGAGAGCACTACCGGCCGGCGATCACCGGGCACACCGCCTTCCGGGTGAGCGATCCTTTTCCTGTTCCGCTCTCGGGGCTGCCGGTCGAGCACGCACGCCCCGCCAAGCTGTGCAACGAGGCCGCGGCGCTGCTCTCGGAGGTTCAGAGCTGGCTGCTGGGGAAAGCGAGCGGGGGCGCGCTCATCCCTGCGTCCGAGGCGATCGGCGCGATCATGCAGCGTATCGTGGCGCTCGACACCAAGTACTTCTGCGATCTCGAGGGCGGCTCCTCGGCGCCCAGCACCGCCGGCGAGCTGGCCACGGGCGCGCAGGAGCGATGCAAGGACCTCGGCAAGCTCCAGAGCGGCGAGGAGGAGCACCGCGTGCAGACCGAGACCGCGTGGCTGAAGCGCTGCTCCGAGCTGGGAGTCCACTGCCAGAGCCGCGATCCGCAGGACAATCCCCTCCTCAGGGGCATCCAGATCGGTCCGCCGAGAGGGCCCGACGTGAAGAAGAACCAGCTCGAGCTCGATCGGCTCCGCCTCGAGCGTGACGAGAGCGCGGCCTCGGTGGTCTCGCTCGCCGAGCGCAAGGCCCGTGACCAGGTGGGTGGCATCAGCACCTTCGGCACCTCGCAGTGCGAGTCATGGGCCATGGACGATGCGACGCGGCGCCAGACGGATCACGACGCGTTCAGCAAGCAGCACGGCGGGGGCGGCGGCGACGAGACGTCGAAGGGCACCGTTGGGGTCGCGCCGATGGCGGTGAAGGACCTCCGCAACGGAAGCAAAGAAGGGCAGTTCATCGGCGGCGTCCTCGGCGATGAGTCGCGCCTCCGCAAGGACTCGAAGCTCGTGCGGATCGGGGCCTTCAACGCCAAGCAGATGCCGAGCCAGATCGACCCCGGGAACGCGCGGCTGCCCGCGTGGGCGCAGGCCGAGATGTTCTTCGACTGCGACGATGCGTGGACGTCCAAGCACTGCAACGGCGACGACGAGGCGATGTGGCACTTCAAGTGGCGACCGCGCCTTCGTCGCTTCAACCAGCCCATGGGCGACACGCTGCGCACGCTCGCCATGAAGGTCTCTTTCACTCCGCCGCGGATCGGGCCCGAGGCGTTCGCCGATCGGCTTGCGCAGGACGCGCTCGCGCCGGGATCGGGATTCCATTCGAACCAGGCCCTGCGGGTCGATCTCGCGAAGTCCATTCGTGACCACGCCATCAGCGCCCA